>JAFGEZ010000001.1 GCA_016931295.1 Candidatus Krumholzibacteriota bacterium | reverse complement strand
CGTTTCTCTTCGCCGCCGCCAGATGCGCTATTTCCTCGATCTCCCTCTCCCCGAGGACGAGCGGTCGCCAGTCGACGCCGAACCGGGCGCCGAAGGCGGCGACGAGCTCTTGCCTGAGCCGCGCGGCGTCCGCCGGGGCGCCGGTCTCCTCCGAAATGCTCGTCACCTGATCCTCGAGGTTGCTCCACGACCCGCCGAGATACCGTCCGATGCGCGTCGAATCGCCGTCGAGCAGGATCGATCCGTGCTGGAGCAAGGCGCGCCGCGTCCGCCGCTGCGCGCTGCCGACGATCTTCCGGCCGCGCACGGCGATCTCGTGGCGGCTCGCCGAGACGAGGCACGGGGAGGCCGTGCCCCGCTCGCGTCCGTACGAGCGGCCGCTCGCGAGCTCCGCCTCGACGCCGAGAAGGCGGAGGGCGTCGACGATCGCGCCGGAGATGCCGAGGAAGGTCTCCTGGAGCCCGCCGCCGAGCGCGGGATCGTCGAGGGGGGCCGTCACGCAGTAGGTCAGCTCCCCGGCGTGCAGCAGGGCCCGGCCGCCCGTGATCCGCCTGACGACGTCGACGCCGTCGGCGCGGACCGCATCGATATCGAGGACGCGGAAGGGATCCTGGTGGAAGCCGACGGTGAGGGCCGGCGGCGAAAAGGAGTAGAGGCGGAGCGCTGGCGCTCCGCCTCCCGATTCCGCGCGGGAGAGCAGATACTCGTCACGCGCCATGTTCTCGGCGCCGGGAAGGGCGTCGTCGTCGAGCAGAATCCAGCGGTTCATGCGGCACCGTATCCCGTCGCCGCGCCGCGTGCCCGGCGGCGCGGCCGTTCGGGGGTCAGTCGCCGGCGCATTCGCCGGACCAGCAGAGGTCCGGGTTGCGGGCCGCCCCCGCCTCGTCGAGCCGGCGCACCGGCGTCGTCACCGGGGCGTCGTGCAGCAGGTCGGGATTTTCCGCCGCCTCGCGCGCGATCGCTTCCATCGCGGCGGCGAATCCGTCGAGCGCCTCCCTCTTCTCCGTCTCGACCGGCTCGATCATCAGGGCCTCCTCGACGATCAACGGGAAGTAGACGGTCGGCGCGTGCAGGCCGTAGTCGAGCAGCCGCTTGGCCACGTCGAGCGTCTTCACGCCGTGCGGCTTCAGGCCGGCGCCCGATGCGACGAACTCGTGCATGCAGGGCCCGGGGTACGTGACCCGGTAGTGCCTTGAGACGAGCTTCATCAGGTAGTTCGCGTTGATGATCGCGTTCTCCGACGCTTCCCGCAGCCCCCGCCCGCCGAGGCGGCGGATGTAGGCCCAGGCCTTGACGAGAACGTTGAAATTGCCGTTCCAGCGGTGGACGCACCCGATCGTCTTGCTCGACTCGCCGGAGAGCCGGAAGCGTCCCTTCTCCTCCACGACGCGCGGAACGGGGAGGAAATCGGCCAGGTGCCCGCGCACCCCGACCGGCCCCGATCCGGGACCGCCCCCGCCGTGCGGCGTCGAGAAGGTCTTGTGGAGGTTGAGATGCATGATGTCGATCCCGATCGCGCCGGGTTGAACGATGCCGAGGAGGGCGTTCATGTTCGCCCCGTCCATGTAGACGAGCCCGCCCGCGTCGTGGACGATCCCGACGATCGCGGCGATGTCCCGCTCGAAGATGCCGAGGGTGTTCGGCAAGGTGAGCATGAGAACCGCCGTGTCGTCGCCGACCGCCCCGCGAAGGGCCGCCGGCTCCACCATCCCGCGCTCGTCGGAGGCGAGCACCTTCGGGACGAATCCGCAGGAGACGACGCTCGCCGGGTTGGTCCCGTGCGCCGAATCGGGGACGATCACCGTCCGCCGGTCGGTCTCGCCGCGGTCGCGGAACCAGTCGCGCGCGATCATCATGCCGGTGAGCTCGCCGTGCGCGCCCGCGACCGGCTGGAGCGTGAAGGCGCTCATGCCGGTGATCTCGCAGAGGTCGCGCTCGAGCTCGTGCATGAGACGAAGCGCCCCCTGGACGTCGCCGGCGTCCTGCGCCGGATGAAGCCCGGTGAAGCCCTCGAGCCCCGCCACCTCCTCGTTCATCAGGGGATTGTATTTCATCGTGCAGGAACCGAGCGGATACATCCCCTTGTCGATGTGATAGTTCTTCGCCGCCAGCTCGACGTAGTGCCGGACCAGGTCCTGCTCGCCCACCGACGGCAGGCCGATCGGGCCGGTACGCTCGATCGGCAGGTCGAGTCCTTCCGCGGGCACGTCGCTCGCCGGGACGTAGTCGCCGCTCCGGCCGTTCAGGCCGATCTCGAAGATCGTCTTCGTCATCGTCCGCCTCCCGTCTCCCGGACGAGGTCCCGGTAGGTCTCGAGCTCCCGCATCGTCCGCTTTTCCGTGACCGCCACGAGCAGGGCTCCCTCGCCGAGGGCGGGGAAGTCCGCCGCCAGCGGGATGCCGGCGAGGACGCCGGCCTTCCGGGCCCGCTCGAGGAAGACGCAGGCCGGTCCGGGGAGTTCGAGGACGAACTCCTGGAAGAACCGTCCGCCGAAGGGGAATTCGACGGCGCCGGTCTCCTCGAGCATCCGCCGGAGTGCGTGCGCCTTCGTCGCGCTCTGGAGGGCGACGTCGCGGAACCCCGTCTCGCCGAGGGCGGACAGGTAGGCGCCGGCGGCGAGTGCGCAGAGCCCCTCGTTCGTGCAGATGTTCGAGGTGGCCTTCTCCCGGCGGATGTGCTGCTCGCGCGTCTGGAGGGTCATCACGAAGCCGCGATTACCCTCACGGTCGACCGTCGCCGAGATCAGGCGCCCCGGGCAGCGGCGGAGATACGCGCTCTTCGCCGCGAAGAATCCGAGCAGCGGGCCGCCGAAATTCATCGGGTTGCCGAGCGACTGCCCCTCGCCGACGACGATGTCGGCGTCGTATTCGCCGGGGGGCGTCAGCAAGGCCAGGGAAAAGGGATCGACCGACGCGATGAGGAGGGCCTTCGCCCCGTGCGCCATCGCCGAGACGGCCGGGGCGTCCTCGATGACGCCGAAGAAGTTCGGCTGCGCGAGGACGACCGCCGCGGCTGGACGCTCGAGGAGTTCCCTGAGCGCCGCCTCGTCGAGCGTCCCCTCGCCGGTGAAGGGGATCTCGTCGATCTCGATCCCGCGCCCGGCCGCGTAGGTCGCCAGCAGGCGCCTCACGGCCCCCGGAAGCGCCGCCGGCACGAGCACCCGCGGGATCCTGGTGATCGAGCAGGCCATCAACGCCGCCTCGGCGAGGGCCGTCGCCCCGTCGTAGAGCGACGCGTTCGCCGCGTCCATCGCGGTGAGACGGGCGATCATGCTCTGGTACTCGTAGATCGCCTGGAGCGTCCCCTGGCTCACCTCCGCCTGGTAGGGCGTGTACGACGTGTAGAACTCGCTGCGCGACAGCACGTAGCGCACGACCGCGGGTATGTGCCTGTCGTAGATCCCGCCGCCGAGAAAGGAGGCGGCCGCCGTGGCGGGACGGTTCGCCGACGCGCGTTCGCGTCCGAGGGCGATCGTCTCCGCCTCGCTCATCGGCGCCCCCACGGCGAGCTCTCCCACGACGCGCAGGTCGGGCGCGATCGGGGCGATGAGCTCGTCGAACGAGGAGACGCCGATCGCCTCGAGCATCGCGGCCCGATCGTTGTCGGTGTTCTGAACGTAGCTCATGTGGCGTTCCTTCTGGTCGGTGTCAACTCTCGTCTTCCTGCTCGCCGAGGAATTCCTGGTACTCGTCGTGGCTGAAGAGCACGTCGAGCTCGCCGGTGTCCGTCATGCGGATCTTGATGAACCAGCCGTCCTCGTAGGGGCTCTTGTTGACGATCTCGGGGGCGTTCACGATCTCCTCGTTGACCTCGACGACCTCGCCGCTCACCGGCGAGAAGAGCTCGGCCACCGTCTTGACCGCCTCGATCGTGCCGATCGGGTCCATCTGCTTCACGCTCGTCCCCACCTCGGGCAGCTCGATGTAGACGATGTCGCCGAGCTCGCCCGTCGCGTACTCGCTGATGCCGATCGCCGCGACGTCACCCTCGACGAACACCCATTCGTGCTCTTTCGTGTACTTGCAATCCTCCGGATGCATCATGCACCTTCCTTTCGGAGACCGGTCAGTCCATCGAACGACTCTTGTAGAACGGCAGTCGCACCCGCGCGGCGGGAACCGCCCGGCCGCGGATGTCCACCGTGAATCCCTCTTCTTCCGTCGCCGCGGCGCTCGAGACGAGCGCGAGGGCGAGGCTCTTTCCGAGCGTCGGACCGAAGGTGCCGGAGGTGACGGCTCCGACGGTCTCGCCGCCCAGCATCACGGGAAAGCCGTGGCGCGCGATGCCGCGCCCCTCGATCTCGAACCCGACGAGGCTGCGGGGCGGCCCCGCCTCCTTCTCCGCCGCGAGGGCGTCGCGGCCGATGAAATCGCCCTTCTTCAGCTTCACGACCCAGGAAAGGCCCGCCTCGAGCGGCGAGGTCTTCTCGTCGAGCTCGTTCCCGTAGAGGCAGTAGCAGGGCTCGAACCGCAGGGTGTCCCGCGCGCCGAGCCCGATCGGCGCGACGCCGAGATCCGTTCCCGCCTCGAGCAGCTCGTTCCACGCGTCGAGCGCGAGATGCGCGGGGAGATAGATCTCGTAGCCCAGCTCGCCGGTGTAGCCGGTCCTCGAGACCAGCACCTCGGCACCGTTTTTCTCGAAGGAGACGAACCGGTAGTAGGGCATCGTTTCGATCTCGTCGCGGATCGGCGCGCAGAGCTGGATACGCATGAGCAGCTCCCGCGAGGCCGGTCCCTGGACGGCGATCTGCCCGGTCTCGAGGGTGCGGTTCTCGAGGTGGACGTCCCAGCGGACGACGTCGCGCAGGTGCGCGTCGATCTTGTCGACGTTCGCCGCGTTCACCACGAGGAGGATCCGCTCCTCGCCGAACTTGTAGACGAGCAGGTCGTCGAGGACGTGCCCCTCCTCGTTGCAGCAGGTCGTGTAGCAGATCTGCCCGGCATCGAGCTTTCCGACGTTGTTCGTGACGGTCCAGTCGGCGAACCGGCGGGCGGCGTCGCCCGTGATCCAGATCTCGCCCATGTGACTGACGTCGAAGAGCCCGACCCCGTTGCGCACCCGTCCGTGCTCGGCGACGATCCCCTCGAAGGAGACCGGCATCTCGTAGCCGGCGAATTCGACGATCCTGCCGCCCCGTTCCACGTGCGATTCGTAGATCGGCGTCTTCCGTGCCATGAATCACCCCCGTTGTGTCATCCTACCCGACAGCCGCGGCGGAAGGCAAACGAAATGCCCCCGCCGTCACCGGCGCACGAAGCGCCGGAGCATGCGTCCCGTGTAACTCTCCTCGCAATCGACGATCGCGGACGGCGGACCGGCGAACACCACTTCCCCGCCGCGGTCTCCCCCCTCCGGTCCGAGATCGATGATGTGATCGGCGCACCTGATGATGTCCGGGTTGTGCTCGATGACGAGCACGGTGTTGCCCTTGTCCACGAGTCGGTCGAGGACCGTCATCAGGAGCTTGACGTCCTCAAAGTGCAACCCGGTGCTCGGCTCGTCAAGTATATACAGCGTCCGCCCCGTGCCGATCTTGGAAAGTTCGGTCGCCAGCTTGACCCGCTGCGCCTCGCCGCCGGAGAGGGTCGTCGCCGGCTGGCCGAGGCGGATGTACCCGAGACCGACGTCGTGCAGCACCTGGAGCTTCCGCCGGATCGACGAGATGTTCTCGAAGAAGACGAGCGCCTCCTCGACGGTCATGTCGAGGACCTCGGCGATATTGCGGTTCTTGAAGGGGATCTCGAGCGTCTCGCGGTTGTAGCGCCTGCCCTTGCACTCCTGGCAGTGGACGTAGACGTCGGGGAGGAAATGCATCTCGACCTTTATCATCCCGTCTCCCCGGCACGTCTCGCAGCGCCCGCCCTTCACGTTGAAGCTGAAGCGGCCGGGACGGTACCCGCGCATCCGCGATTCGGGAAGCCGGGCGAAAAGATCGCGGATCGGGCCGAAGAGCCCCGTGTAGGTCGCCGGGTTCGACCGCGGCGTCCGCCCGATCGGCGACTGGTCGATGTTGATCACCTTGTCGACGTGCTCGATGCCCTCCACGCCGTCGTGGTCGCCGGGGAGCACGGAGGAACGGTGGAACCGCCGGTGAAGGGCGCGGAAGAGGATGTCGTTGACCATCGTGCTCTTCCCCGATCCCGACACGCCGGTGACGCAGACGAGCGTGCCGAGGGGGAAGGAGACGTCGATGTTCCCGAGGTTGTTCTCGCGCGCCCCGCGGAGGACCAGCGACTTCCCGGAGCCGCGCCCGCCGCCGTCCTTGAGATCGAAGAACCGCTCCGTCTTCAGGTAGCGACCCGTGAGGCTTTTCTCGGTCTCGACGATCTCGGCGGGGGGCCCGACGGCGACGACCTCCCCTCCCCGTTCCCCGGCGCCGGGTCCCAGGTCGACGACCCAGTCGGCTGCCAGTATCGTGTCGCGGTCGTGCTCGATGACGATGACCGTGTTCCCCGCGTCCCGCAGCTCCCTGAGCGTATCGATCAGCCGCGCGTTGTCCCGCTGGTGGAGGCCAATCGAGGGCTCGTCGAGGATGTACAGGACGCCGACGAGCTTCGAACCGATCTGCGTGGCGAGCCTGATCCGCTGCGCCTCGCCCCCGGCGAGGGTCCCGGCCGAACGGTCGAGGGCGAGGTAATCCAGCCCGACGTCGCCGAGAAACCGGAGGCGGGCCTGGATCTCCCTGACGAGCGGTTTGCCGATCAGCTCCGCGTTCCCCGACAGGGGCAGCTCATCGAAGAAGTTCCTCGCCCGGTCGATCGTCAGGGCGGTCACCTCGGCGATCGTTTGCCCCGCGACCGTCACTGCGAGGCTCTCCGGGCGGAGGCGCGCCCCGCCGCAGGTCGCGCAGGGGCTGGAGGTCATGTACTGCTCGATCCACCGCCGGACCGCGTCGGAACTGGTCTGGCGGTAGCGGCGCCGGAGGTTGGGGATGATCCCCTCCCACTGCGTGTAGTACTCCCCCTTGCCCCGCTCGAAGTCGTACCGGACGACGATCTCCTCCTCCGACCCGTTGAGGACGGCGAGGCGCACCTTCTTCGGAAGCTTCCCGAAGGGCGTCTCGAGGGAGAAGCGCATCTTCTCCGCGAGGGCCTCGAGGCGGTAGCGGAACCAGTTGTCCCTGAGGGGGCCGACCGAGGCGATCGCCCCGGCGGCGATGCCGACGGACGCGTCGGGGACGACGAGCTCCTCGGCCAGGTCGATGCTCGTGCCGAGTCCGTGGCAGTCGGGGCACGCCCCGTACGGCGAGTTGAAGGAGAACATGCGCGGCGAGACCTCGCCGAGGCTTACGCCGCACCAGGGGCAGGAGAACTCCATGCTGAAGAGCTGTTCCTCGCCCCCCGTATCGACGAGGATGACGCCGCCGCCCACGCGCGAGGCCGTCTCGACCGAGTCGGCGAGCCGTCCCGCGACCCCGTCGCGCATCTTCACGCGGTCGACGACGACCTCGATGTCGTGCTTCCTGTTCTTCTCCAGATCGATCTCCTCGCCCAGTTCCATCGTCTTCCCGTCGACGCGCACGCGGGTGAATCCCTCGCGGGCGAGCCGGGCGAGCAGGGCGCGGTGCTGGCCCTTCCGGCCGCGGACCACCGGCGCCATGATCACGAGGCGCGAGCCCGCGGGCGCCGCCGCGATCCGGTCGACGATCTGCGCGGTCGATTGCCGGGCGATCTCCCGGCCGCACCCCGGGCAGTGCGGACGCCCGATCCGCGCGAAGAGGACGCGGAGATAATCGTAGATCTCGGTGATCGTTCCCACGGTCGACCGCGGGTTGCGCGAGGTGGTCTTCTGGTCGATCGATATCGCCGGGGAGAGTCCCTCGATCGAATCGACGTCGGGCTTCTCCATCTGCTCGAGGAACTGGCGCGCGTAGCTCGAGAGGGATTCGACGTACCGGCGCTGGCCCTCGGCATAGATCGTATCGAAGGCGAAGGAGGACTTCCCCGACCCGCTGAGCCCCGTCACCACGACGAGCCGGTTTCGCGGTATCGAGACCGTGATGTTCTTGAGGTTGTGCTCCCGCGCACCCCTGACGACGAGGTGATCACGCGCCATCGCTACCGATCCTTCCCGTCCCCGTTCCGCCGGGCGTCGATCCGTTCGAGCCCGCCCGCGGCGATGCGCCCCCAGTCCGAATCGGGGCCGTGGGATTCGAGAACGGCCCGGTAGATTCTTTCGGCCTCATCGAACCGTCCCGTCATCTCGTACGCCCCCGCCGCCTCGAGCTTCGCCGTCACGCCCCACATCCCGCCCGTCTGGAGGTAGGGTACGCGCAGGAATTCGCGGATCGCCTCGTCGTACCGGCCGAGATTCTTGAGCACCGCGCCCGACCAGTAATGCGCACGCCCGCGCTGCTCCTCGTTCACGGCGATGCCGGGGATGCGGCGGTAGACCTCCCAGGCGAGCTCGAACCGGCCCGACTGCGTGTAACAGAAGCCGAGATTGAAGAGGGCCTCGATCGATGCCTCGCGGCCGGGGAATTCCTCGGCGAGCGTGTGCCAGGCCTCCGCCGCCTTGTCCCAGTTCTCGAGGCGCTGCTCGACCCGGCCGACGTTCTGCAGCGCGAGGAAGCGCGTGTCGCGGTCTCTCGCCGCCTCGGCGGCGAGCGCGTAGTTCGCCGAGGCGAGGTTCAGGTCTCCCGCCGCGTAGTGGGCGGAGGCGAGCTTGAAATAGACCTGGTCGACGATCGGCGAATCGGGCGACTCGCCGAGGAAGCGGCGCAGGCGCTCGATTCCCCGGTCATACCCGCCGCGCTTGATGTCGCACCGCGCGAGATGAAAGAGCGCCTCGGAGGCCGCTTTCGTGCCGGGGAACCGCTCGCGCAGCGACCCGAGCGTCGCTTCCGCCTCGTCGCACCGTTCCGATTCCGCCTCGGTCTTTCCCTTCTCGAGGAGGACCGCCGCCGCTTTGCCCGGGCAGCGCTCCTCGAGCAGCGCCAGCCCACGGTCGCCACGCCGGCCGTCACCCGCGCGGTAGCGGGCCGTCGCCTCGCCGGACAGAACGGCGCACGTGTCTGCGCCATCGAGACCGAGTACCCGTTCGTAGGTTTTCGCGGCCTCTTCGTTCTCGCCGAGGGCCAGCAGGAGATCGGCCCTGAGAGAGAGGGTCGCGGCGGTCCGCTCGATCGAGACGAGCTCGTCGACGAATTCGCGGGCCTCCCCGGTTTCGCCCCGTGCCATCGTCCGCCGGGCGAGCATGCCGAGGACGCGGGCCCGCAGGTCGCTGGCGAGGTCGTCGCGCGACGCGAGCAGTCCGAGAAGACGGTCGACCGCCTCCCCCTGGCCGAGCTGCTCGCGAGCGAGGGCTTCCCGGTAGGCCGCCTCGCCGGCGAGGGGCCCGTCACCGTAGCGGTCGCCGAAGTCGTTGTAGGCGCCGGCCGCCTGCTCCCACCGTCGCAGGTAGTAGTGGCAGTCCCCGATCCGCAGGGCGCACCGCCCGGCGAGCCGCCGCAGACCGGTGCCCTCGAGGCAGCGCTCGTACCGGTCGAGGGCCTCGTCGTACCTGCCGAGGCGGAGAAGCGTCTCTCCCGCGTCGTAGAGGGCGGCCGGCGCGCGCGGATCGTCGCCGTACCGGCCGGCGAAGGAGGTGAGCGCCGTCGCTGCGCCCTCGGCGTCCCCGGTCATCCGGCGGAGATACCCGCTCTTGAGGAGCGCTTCCCGCGCGACCGGCGGGGAGGCCGCTTTCTCGAGGACGGCGGCGCAGAGCGAGAGGGCGCTGTCCGCCGCCCATCGCTCTCCGGCGGAGGCGACGCCGTAGAGGGCGTCGATCTTCCGGCCGAGGGCCCACCAGCGATCCGGCCCGTCGCCGTAGAGGCCGATGAACTCGTCGAGGCGCCGGAGACGCTCGTTCAGGTCCCAGTCCGCCTCCTTCTCCTCGAGATAGGCGCGGTGCGCGGCCCGACCCCATCGCGTGCCGGCGTTGTCGCGGGCGACGCCCACCCAGAGGGAGAGCGCCTTCTTGCGTTCGTCGCCGCCCGTTCCGCCGCCGGCGACGTCGAGCCGGTGGCGGCGCAGATGGGCGGCGGCCCGGTAGAAGCGCGCCCGGGCGCGGAGCGTGTCGGCGATCTCGCCACGAAGGGCCTCGTCGAGAAGCCGCCCCGCCACCACGGCCTCCCCCGCCTCCTCGAGGAGCAGGACGGCGGCGTCGATCCGCCGCTCCGCGCTTCCACGATCGCTCGCCGCCACGGAGGCGAGCGATCGCAGGACGGCGGCGCTTGCTTCGGGGCGAAGGGCGAGCGCCTCGAGCCTCGCCTCGGCCCGCCCGGCCTCCCCGCTGCCGGGATAGCCGGCGACGACCCGCTCGTAGCGACGGCGTGCGCCCGCAGCGTCGCCGGCCGCCTCCCGGATGAGGCCGGCGGAGAAAAGCGCCGCCGCGGCCCGTTCGCCTCCGGCGTCCTCGCCGGCTATCATGTCGAGGTACCGGAGCGCGGCGAGCGTGTCGGCGAGCTCGGCGGCCGCGATTTCCGCGAGGGCCTCGAGGATGTCGAGGCGCGCGCCGGCCGGCGCGTCCTCGAGGAGGGCGAGATGATAGAGCCGCGACGCCTCGGCGGGCTCTCCGCCGGCCCGGCGGAGAGACGCATCGAGCGCCAGGGCCTCGGCGAAACCGTCCGACGCGGGAAACAGGCGCCGGAACGTTCCGAGCGCGGCGAGAGCCTCCTCCCGCCGTCCTCGCTGTGCGAGGATGCGGGCGCCGAGGAGCGTGAGCTCGCCCGTCGTGTCGCGGACCGCGCCTGTGGCGATCCCCTCCCCGATCAGCTCGAGCGCGCGTTCCCCGCGGTCGAGCCGGCGGGCGGCCTCGATCGCCTCGCGATAGACCTGCGCCCGCATCTTCGATTCCGGGAAGTCGCGGAGAAAGAGGCCGGCCGCGTCGAGGGCCCCCGCGTCGTCGCCGCGCCCGGCGCGGATCTCGACTATCCGCCGCGCGGCCGTCTCCCGGAGCGACGGCTCGCGGTACCGGTCGAGTATGCGGCGGAAGCGGGCCTCGGCGGCGGCGCGGTCGCCGGCGGCGAGATCGCGCTCCGCGAGCCGCTGGAGGGCGAGGGCGGCGACGGGCGAGGCGGGATGATCGTCGACGAGCGCCTCGAGGACGGCGGCCGCCTCGAGATCGCGTCCGATCTTCTCGAGGGCGACGGCCAGGCTGTAGGAGGCGCGCGGCGCGAGCTCGCTGTCCCGGTGCTCGTCGGCGAGACGTCGGAGCGCCGTGGCGGCCGCGGCGAACTCGCCGGCCGCGATGAGACTCTCCCCCGATTCGAGAAGCGCGTCGTCGACGAAGGCGCACCCTGCGTACTCGTCGGGGATGCGCCCGTACTCCTCCGCGGCGAGGCGGTACCGCTTCATCGACTCGTAGATGCGCCCGCGATAGAAGCGCGCCTTGCAGGCGCCCTCGTCGCCGGGGTGCTCCCGCAGGAGACGATCGAAGACGTCGAGGGCCCGCTCGGCCTCGGCGGCCTGCATCCAGCACTCCCCCGCTCCCATGAGGGCCGCGGGCCTGAAGACGCTGCGAGGCCATGCGTCGGCGAACCGCAGGTATTCCTCGGCGGCGGCGGCGAACATGCGGTCATCCTGCAGTCTCCTGGCGAACCGGTAATCCTCGTTTTCCCCGGCGACGACGGCCGCCGGCGCGACGAGGAGAACGAGGATGACAGGCAGGAAGACCCGGAGTCGCAAGAGACCGTATTGCAAGCGGTTGCCTCCTTGCAGGAAACGGCGTGACGCACGATGGATGGACAGGGAAATCTAGCAGATACGCGGGTCGAGGTCAATAGCGGTGCGGGGGACCGGCCTGCTCCCCACCGATCCCCCGCCGGGACTGCTGCGAACGCGGCAGTCACACGTCCTATTTGCGATACGTCGTCTTGATGGCCCCCCAGGTGGACTCCTCGGTCGCCGTCTCGCAGTCGATGCTGGCGCTGATTCCGCAGACGTCGAAGAGCTCGCCCGTGTTGCCGCAGTACCAGCCGGGGTAGTCGGACGGCATCGTCATGCCCCAGGCGGGATGCCACACCATGATCACCGTGGCGATCGTGTATTCGATGAAACAGTGATGGTACGGGGAATCGAAGACGCCGGTGAAGTAGGCGTTCGACGTCGCGCCGACGACCGCGCCGCCGACGATCGACATCGTGGTCGTCACCCGGTAGAAGGTGATATCCCCCTCGTAATCCTCGGAGCCGTCGCCGAAGTGGGCCCCCTCGAGCCAGAACCGGCCGTTCTCGTAGTAGGTGATGTACTCGCGAAAGCCGTTGCCGAACTCGTCGATGAACTCGTCATTGAGGATGGCGCCCGGCTCGGCGATCGACATCCCGGAGAGGTGCCACTGTCCCCCCAGGGTTCCCGTGCCGGCGTTCCAGCTCATCGCGTCCTGCGTGTTGCCCACCTGCCCCCCGCCCGGGGTGGCGGTGCAGTACGCCTCGGAGACGCGGCCGCAGAGCAGCGTGCCGCCGTACGTGGAATAGACCGCATTGTTGGGCTGTCCCGCGACCACGGGCATCGCGAGGAACAGCGAAAGCGCAAGAGCGAAGGTCACTCGCAGAATCTTCATCGGTTTCCCCTCCGGTTCAGGTACATATGACCCATGTGCATCCGGTCAGCGAATCGCCGACATACGTTCCCGGCCTCCCTCCTTTCACGTCGCGCGACCGTTGCGCGACGACGGTCGAGGACCGTCGTCCGAAGCCTCTGACATGTTACCGTTGCGCCGAGTCCCGGCGAGAGTTGCTTATAGGGTATTCTACCTATTTCTCATGGATCCTGTCAACCCTAATTCGTAATTGTTCCGGAGAACGCGGGTTACGCGATCGCCGGCGGTCAGCGTGTCAGGCGCTTGATCTCTCCCCAGGAAGCCTCCGCGAGGCCGATGGCGGCGTCGACGGTCACCGATCCGTGGACGACCGCGGGATCGAGCGGCGTGTTCTCGCCGTCCCGCAGATCCGCCTCGATGATCAAAACGGGAGAGATGCCCGGCGCGACGGGGCTGAACCAGATCGTCACGAGCGCGCCGGGACCGTCGACCGTCTCGCCGAGAATCGATCCGTTCACGTGGACGATCGTCGCGCCCCCCTCGTCGTCGAGTTGGCGGAAGAAGGTCGGGTGCCCGCACCCCGCCGGCAGGGATCCCTCCGTCACGTCGACGACGGAAAGCACGTTGCCGTCGTAGGCCACGCGAAGATCCCACCCCATCAGGTTTGCGGCCGGATCGCCGGCGCAGATGCGCACGGGAAACGCCACGGGCGTGCACACGGTCGTATCGGCCGGCTCGACGAGAACGACCGCCGTCGCTCCCGCCGCCGGAACCGCCGCGGCGGCGCACAGCAGCAGAACGATCGCCGCGCGCAGGATGTCTGTGATCATACCGGCCTCCGTTTTCTCAGCGAACCATGACGACTTTCCGCCGGAGCTCGAGTTCCGGCGCCCTCGCCACGGCGAAATACACGCCGGCATCGACGCGCACCCCCGCCCCGTTCCGTCCGTCCCAGGGAAACTCGTGCACCCCGGGATGGATCCGTCCCGACGCGAGCGCGCGCACCGGCCGGCCGCGAACGTCGTATATCGTCAGTGTGAAAGACACTCCCGCCGCGTCGCCGGCCTCCCCCGGCACGAAAAGCGAGAAGGTCGTCGACGGATTGAAGGGGTTCGGCCGGTTCCAGAGCCGGGCCCGTACCCGGGGGGCCGTTTCTCCGGCCGCGTCGCCGACCGAGACGAAGGCGGGCTCTCCTCGGAGGTGCTGGAGTTCGGTCCGGTCGATGTCCCACAGCCGGGAACCGGCGATCGAGACGGCGCAGGCGCCGTCGGCGATCCCCTCGAACACGTATCGCAGCAGTGCCCCGGGAGCGATGACGAAACTCCGGTATCCGAGGACGCAGTCGGCCGCCGACGCGGTGTCGTCGGTTTCCTGCGTCCAGTCGAAGAACGTGGGAAAACCCGCCCCGGCGTAGAGCGACCCCTCGGCCGCTTCGACGCAACGGATGACCGCCGCGTCCCAGGCGAGCAGGCACTCGACGCAACTCAGCGAATCGACGGCGGCATCCACCGAGACGGTCAGGGTGCAGCGCTCCCCCGGCCCGATCGTCGCCCGGAGCGGCTCGATCGACAGCCGCGGGTCGGACGCCCCCCTTCCCGCCGCCGCGACGGCCAGTGCCGCCGCCGCGATCGCGGCGGCGATCCGCATCGTCGATCTCTTCGTCATCGTACGAATCCTTTTTCGGCAGATCGGGCAGGCGGGAGACGCCGAAGCGCCCCCCGCCGCCCATCCCCTCCGGCGCATCAGCGCAGGAGGACCATCTTGCTCGTCGAGGCGTAGCCTCCGCAGAACATCCTGCAGAAATAGACCCCGCTCGGCGTCTCTGAACCTGTGTCGTTGCGCCCGTTCCAGGTCACCTCGTAGGAACCGGGAAGGCGCCGCTCGTCGACGAGGATCCGCACGAGCCGGCCGGACGCGTCGTAGATACGGATCGACACGGGCGCCGGCGAGGCGAGATCGAAACGGATCGTCGTCACGGGATTGAACGGGTTGGGGAAATTACCGAAGAGCCGCGTCACCGTCGGGACCTCGTCGTTTCCGCCGCCTCCCCCGGAGAGGAGCTCGACCGATTCGTTGCCGATGTCCCTGACTTCGACCTCGACGAGGCCGCATGCGGCGGCGCCGCGGAGAAGAGCGATCGGACCGCTCTTCTCGATCGCCGCGCCGACGCCGAGGGCGGCGACGCAGATCTCCGTTCTGCCTTCACCGCGGCCGATCGATCCGACGAAGCAATCGCCGGCGGCCGCCTCGCCGGGAAGGACCCCGACCGGCGCGTCGTGCGAGACGACCAGCCTGACTCCCTTCAGCGAGGAGGCGCGGTTCTCCAGGAAGACGGCGATCGCGCCCGATCCGTCGGATGCGGGCTCGAGCCGCACGGAGACGAGATCCTCGAGACACTCGATCGCCCGTTCCGCGAACTCGAGCGGGTGCCCGAGCGGCGAGACGTTGCCGTGGTTCATCGAGAAGATCATCAGGTCCTCGAAATCGACCGCGTCGTCGGGCTCGGGAACGCCGTTGCGGCGCCAGTCGTCGGTCGGGCCGATGTCGCACTCGTTGAACCATCCCGGCCCGCCCTGGACGGTGCCGAAGGCGTTCGAGAAGGGAACGAGATCGCTCGTGTTGACGAGGCCGTCCCATGGCGAGGCGATGTCGCCGAGCCAGTAGCTCGTCGACCGGTCGGCCGCGCCGGCGTCGAAGACGCTGACGTTGCCCGCCAGGTCGACGGAGAAGGCCGCGAAGTAATAGACGTCGCGGGTCGCGAGCGCATCGTCGTGCGACTCGCCGCTCACCGCCGCGACATGCGCACCCTGCGTATGGTCGACCGGGTAGGCCGGCGGGGTGACGTACTCGGGGTAGTCTCCCCAGGCGACGCGACGGATTTCGACGTGGTCGAAGGTCGCGTCCCCGGTCGGGTTGCTCCACGTCAGGTGCACCTTGTCATGCCCGGGGAGGGCGACGAACGAGGTGGGCGGATCGGGGGCGACGGTGTCCTTGTTGAAGAGCCAGGAGTACGTGTCGGGCGTCCCCTCGCCGTTCCAGTTCCCCGCGTCGTCGGCGACGCGGAAGAAGACGGTGTGCGCCCCCTGGGCGAGGGCGTCGAACCCGGGAAGGGTCCAGCCGTCGTCGTTCCACTCGAGGGCGTCTATCCCGGCGAAAAGGGCCGTCCAGCCGCCGCCGTCGATCCGGTACTCGGCGGTGTCGAGGTTCTCGTCGTCGTCGAAGCCGAAATTAGAGAGGACGGGCGCCGTGTTGTACCAGCCGCCCGGCGTCTCGGCGATCGGCTCCATCGTCGGCGGATCGCAGTCGACGAGGAGCATGCCGCCCGTGGCGGCCGCGTCGAGCGGATCGTTGTCGAGGTCGCGGATCTTGAGAGAGGTCACAGCGACGGCCGTGACGCCGTCAGCGACCGGCGTGAGGAGGACGGAGAAGAGCTCCCCCGCTCCCGTCGCGCCCGTGTCGCCGCCGAGGATCGCGCAGACGACCGTGTAGATGCCGCCCCCGCCGTCGAGGACGAAGAACTGCGTGGTGCCGACATCAGAGAGCCAGTCGCCCTCGATGATGTGGGCGTCCGGGTCGGCGACGGTCGCCACGGCCGGATCGACCGTGAAGGTCACCTCCCAGCCGCGGACCTCGTCGGCGAGACCCGCCTGCGCGATGCCGAAGACGAGGGTCTCGGGCGTCGTGCAGTTCGTGACGGCGGAATCGGGGGAGATGGCGACGGCGTTGACCGCCCCGAGCCAGGGCTCGAAGAGGACGTAGTCGCTCACCGGGACGCCGAGGCCGCCGGGATTGAGCGTCGCGTGGCGCGGTCCGGTCGCGTCCCCCCACCAGTTCCAGCGACCGTCGACCGTGATGTAGTCGGCGTTCGAGCGGATACCGAAGAGGGTGTTGCCTCCGAGGTCGTTCTCGTTGGCCGAGACCGTCGTGAAGACGCCCGTATCGCAGCCGCTCTGGCACTGCCATATCTCGATCCCCACCTCGAAGCCGGTCACCGTGTTGCCGGTGATCGCGAGGGCGAGGTCGTCGGTGGCGTAGCCGCCGTCGGCCTCGATGCCGTAGGTGGCCGTGTTGTCGGAACCGCCGAAGACGACCGAGTTCCCCTCGATGTCGGAGGAGAGGAGGGCCAGGGGCGCGGCGAGCATGCCGCGGCCGACCGGCGGGTCGTCGGGCTCGATGGGCGAGGGCACCACCTCGGGCGGATCGGTCGCGATGATCCCGAAGGCCGAGACGCCGATCTTCTCGATCGCGAAATCGTTGCCTTCGATGAGTCCCGCGGCGTCGTAGTTGTAGAGCCCCACGTGCGTGCCGGTCACGGTGTTGCCGGTGACGTCGGCCGATGAGTAGTACTGCAGGATGCTCGAGGCGACCCACTTGGTCGCGGCTTCCGTGTTGTCGTAGCCGATACCCGCGACGGTGTTGCCGTCGATCGAGCCGCTCACGAGCGATCCGTAGAGCTGGATGCCGTTCTGCGCCGTCACGTCGGTCGCGCCGGCGCCGGTGATGTCGTTGCCGGAGATATCGACGACGAGCGGCGTCGTCTCGGAGGAGGCGAAGGCCACGGCGTTCTTCTGGAAGTCGTCGATCACGTTGTCGACGAGCGCGATCGAACGCGCCTCGCCGTCGTCGTTCCACGAGTAGAGGGCGACGCCGTGCTGGGCGCCGCTGAAGGGGGTGTCCATGATCCCCGTCACGACGCAGTCGCGGACGGTGCCGCCGGCGTTGTTGAAGGCGACGCCGACGAAGCGGTAGTTGGCGTTCCCCCTGCCGCCGCCGTCGACGGTGAGATCGCGGATCGTGACGTCGTCGGCGTCGTGGACGTAGACGACCGGGTAGTTCGTTCCGAAGAAGGTGGCGAGGTTCACGGGCGAGAGGATCGTCGTCGATCCGGCCCCGTCGCCGATGAGGGTCATGTCGCCGGCGATCTCCACCTGTCCCTCGTAGAGCCCCGCGTGCAGGTAGAGCGTGCTCCCGGAGAGGAGATCGATCCCCTCCTGGACGTAGCCCCCGCCACCCCCGCCCTGCGGCGAGTCGTCGTCGACGTGCAGGACGGAGAAATCACCCTGGAAGCCGGGATCGCCGCTCGTGTCGATCCCGTCGTCGAGCCAGGGGGTGTAGTCGACGTTCGCATCGACCACCGCGGCGACCGACGCCGTGTCGGCGTGGCCCCACCAGTTGCCGGAGGCGTCGGCGACGCCCGTGCCGCCGTTGAGCACGGCGGTCGCGACCGCCGCGCCGCCGTCGACGAAGGCGTTGCCGGCGAGCGTGATCGTCGCGGCGTCGATCGCCGAGAGGATCCGGAGACCGTTCGAGGGCTCGTCGGGCGCGGAGAAATCATTGAAGTGGAAGACGTTCCCCTCGATCGCGACGTTCCCGCTCGGCGTGAGCCCGTAGTTGTCCCCCCAGAGCATCATCGCCGAGGAGGGATACCCCGCATGGGGCGATGGGCCGGTCGCCTCGAAGACGTTGCCGGTCACGCTCGAGTTCAGCAGCCCCGCCTGCATGTTCGTGTAGCCGTTGTTGCGGAAGGTGTTGCCCGAGATCGTCGCGTCCTGGAACTGCGACGACAGGTTGAGGTGCGCCCCGTCGAAGAGGTTGCCGCTCAGGACGAGCCGCGCGGAATTGTACGTCTTGTTCCCCGCGAAGATCTCCCCCGAAGCGAACTCGTTGTCCCGGATCGTGAGATCGTCGAAGACATCGGCCCCGTCGAAGAAGCCGAGGGCGTTCGATGCGGTCAGCGACGATCCGTCGATGACGCACTTCTCGATGAGGATGCCGGGCGAGGTGACGTTGAACCAGAAGGCGTGCACCGCCGTGCCGCCGAGGCGGCAGTTCGACACGCGCAGTCCGGCGCCGTGATCCTCGCCGTCGACCAGTCGTCCCGCCGACGCGGTCCCGGAGAAAGTGAGGCCGTCGAGGACGACGCCGCTCCCGCCGATCGTGACGAGATCGCCGGCGGCGCAGGTCAGCTCGGTCTCGTCGGCCGAACGGCCGCGCGCGTCGACGCCCGCCTGGGCGCCCCGGAGCTCGATCCCCGCGCCGACGGAAACGTTCTCCTCATAGGTGCCCGCGGCGACACGCACGACGTCGCCGCTCGACGCCGCATCGATCCCCTCCTGCACCCAGGAAAAGTGCTCGCTGGCGAGATCCCAGTCGAGCTCGTAGAACCAGATGTTGCCGGTCCCCTCCTGGCCGGGCTCGTCGCGCTCGGAGGTCAGGAAGAGATAGCTCGTGCCGCCGTCGTCGGTGAAACCGATCGGCCACATGTCGACCCAGGTGTTCACGCCGTACCGCGCCTCGGAGATCATCGTCGCCGTGCCGGTGAACAGGGTCGCGAGGTCGCTCCCCGACCAGCCGATGACGTGCTGCCAGCCGCCCCCGTCGCTCGTCCAGGGCGCCTGGGCGAAGAGCCACGCGGAGCCGACCTTGACGAGCGTCGGATCCCAGCCGGTCGAGGCGGCCGTGCAGAGCTCGCTCCACGCCTCGGGAGACGCGACGTACTCGAGCACCTTGTTGTCCTTGCTCGGGCTGGTGCGCAGAATGGCGATGCGGAGCGTCGCGCCGTCGACGAAGAAGTGCCCCGTGCCGTTGACGAGGTTCGAGACGGCGTTCAGGGGAACGTACGCGCTCCACGAGATGGTCGCCGCCGTCGGATCGGCGGCGTGTTTCGTGTGCCAGCCGGCGTTGCCGTCGGGGTAGTTGGCCATGACGAAGAGTTCCCCGCCGAAGGAGACCTCGTCGTGATGGGCGGCCCCGTCCGGCAGGTTGTCCGCCAGGTCGGCCCGCTGTGTCCACGTCGCCCCGCCGTCGGCGGTATACCAGCCGTACAGGCTCCGGCGTCCGGCGAAGTTGAGCGATGGCACGGCGGCGAACGTCCAGACCCTGCCGTCGTGCACCGCGGCGCCGATCTCGCCGTTGTAGCAGTTCACCGCCCCGGGAATCGCCTGCGCCGTCGCCGCGGCGAGGCCGGCGACGGAGGCGGCTTTCTTGAAGTAGACCTGGTAGTCGTATACGTCGGGATTGTCGTTCTGGTAGTTGCCCGTGACGGTCGCCGACCGGCCGTAGAAGAGCCAGTAGTCGGCGCCGTCGAAGACGATGGCCTGGCCGCGCTCGTAGTGAGCGTCGAAGGTCACCTGGACGGGCTGGCTGACCTCGATCGTCGCCGCGCCCGCCGCGACGGGCGTCCCGAGCGCGAGACACGCGGCCAGGACGAGCAGCGATGCTATGTACCTGCGTTTCATGTACCCCTCCGATTCGTTTGAGTCGACCGAACGTTGCAGCGAGAACGCCGGTTCTCCTGGACGCAGATCACCCCCTTCCGGTCTTCTGCGGAAAACCGGCCCGGAAGCCTGTCGTGTTGTGCGTGCTGATTACCTGATCGGCAGTCGACACGGCCCGAGGAGGACGCACCCGCCCCCCCGGCGAGACATCAGAATCGTCTGCTGAGCAATTGACATTCCCCTCCGTCAGCCAGACGTGTCGTTACTGGTATGTGGCGTATCGTGAGAGTCGAATCGCGGAAACCAGTATACACCCGGCGAACGCGGAATGTCAACAGTCAATGACGCCATCCCGGTCGGCGCGGCGCGCTCCGCGTCAGGGCGAGAGCCGGTTGAGCAGGCGCGGGAAGGGGATCGTCTCGCGGACGTGGCCGATGCCGCAGATCCAGGCGAGGGTCCGCTCGACGCCCAGGCCGAAGCCGGCGTGGGGAAAGGCGCCGTAGCGGCGCAGGTCGAGGTACCACTCGAAGGCCTTCGCCGGCAGGTCGTGCTCGGCGAGGCGCTTCTCGAGAAGCGCGAGGTCGTGGATGCGCTGCCCGCCGCCGATGATCTCCCCATACCCCTCTGGGGCGAGAAGGTCGACGGAGAGACTGAGGGCGGGATTCTCCGGGTCGGGTTCCATGTAGAAGGCCTTGATCGCCGAGGGGAACCGGTGCACGAAGACGGGCCGGTCGTGGCGCGTCGCCAGGACCGTCTCGTCGTTCCCGCCGAAATCGCTCCCGTACTCGAAGCCGGTCTCCTCTTCGGCGAGGATCGCCGCCGCCTCGTCGTACGACACGCGCGGGAAGGGCGGCTGGACGCGCTCGAGGGGGGCCGGATCGCGCTCGAGGACGTCGACGATCAGGGAGCGATAGGTCTCGAGGCTGCGGCCGACGATCTCCACGATGAAATCCTCGCCGAGCTGCATGATGTCGTCGAGGTCGGCGAAGGCCACCTCGGGCTCGACCATCCAGAACTCGATGAGGTGGCGGCGCGTCTTCGATTTCTCGGCCCGGAAGGTGGGCCCGAAGCAGTAGACCTTGCGGAACGCGGCCGCCGTCGCCTCGTTGTAGAGCTGCCCGCTCTGGGTGAGGTACGCCTTGTCCCCGAAATAGTCCGTCTCGAAGAGTGTGGTCGTCCCCTCGCAGGCGTTCGGCGTGAAGACCGGCGTGTCGCAGTTGACGAAGCCGCGGTTGTCGAAGAACTCGCGGATGAACCGGACGAGTCCCGCCCGGATCGTCAGGATCGCGTGCTGGCGGGCGGAGCGGAGCCAGAGATGGCGGTTGTCCATCAGGAAGTTCATCCCGTGCTCTTTCGGGGTGATCGGATACTTCTCCGCCACCTGGATGATGCGCAGCGCCGAGATGCCGAGCTCGTACCCGCCCGGCGCCCGCGAATCCTCGCGGACCTCGCCCGTCACCTCGATCGACGATTCCTGCGTCAGACGGCCGGCCTCCTCGAAGAGCTCCCCGCCGAGGGAGGATTTCTCCGCGATGCACTGGATCAGGCCCGTCCCGTCCCGGAGCACGATGAACATGATCTTGCCGCTCGAGCGCATGTTGTACACCCAGCCGCTGAGGGTCACCTCGCGCCCGACCGACTCGCCGATCCGGGCTATCTCCGTCTTCTGCATCTCCTGCTCCCTCTGCACGTCGAAGGTCGAAACGGACTGTTCTGTCCCCCCTGTTGTACCATCGCCGCGCCGCGTTGTCAAACGGGGTAATAACGCGAACGGCGGCAAGCAGATAGACCCGCCGCAGGCGGCACGATTCTTGCCGGTGGAGAAGAGACGATACGGGTCGCGAGAGTTCGTGGAGAACGACGCCGGCGCAACCGGCTTGTACGGTATTATGTTAGAAAGAAATCCCATTCGCGTGCCGCTTATCGCCGCTCTCTGCGCGGCGGCCGTTCTTGCATTCTGCACCTCCGCCGCCGCCGGGCATCTCGATCTCATCCAGGACGAGAATCTCGAGCAATACACGGCAACCGAGCTGTCCCGGGGCGCGCCGACGCTCGGCGTGAGCTCCCGGGCCCTCTACCGGGAGGCGCTCGAGGCGCTCGAGGCGGGCGACCGGGAGCGGGCCGTCGGCAGGCTGCGTCTCGCCGCCGACCTGAGCGGGGACGACGCCGATCCCCTCTTCACCCTCGCCCGGATCGAGGCATCGCGGTTCGACCCCGCCTTCCTGCCCCATCTCGTCGAGGCCGTCCGCCGGCTCGCGGGGGATTTCCGTTCGCAGTCCTTCCTGGCGGCGAACACGCTCCTCGTCGTCGCCGCGTCCTTCTTCGGCGGGCTGCTCGTCGCGCTCGTCGCCCTGCTGGCCAGGTCGTGGCCGCTCGTCGATCACTGGTTCCGCGAGCGCCACCCCGCGTCGATCGCCGTGCCCCCCGCCGGATGGATCGGCGGCATCGCGCTGCTCGGGCTGCTCGCCATGCGGCTCGGCCTCGCCCTCTACGCCGCGATCCTCTTCGTCGTCGTCTGGATGGCCGTCTCGCGTCGCGAGCGGTTCGCGCTGGCCGCGGCCGCCCTGGTTGTCGCCGGCATCTCCCTGGTCGCGGGCCGGGCCGGCCCGATCGCCGCGGGGATCGATCCGGCGAGCGTGACGAGCCGCCTCGCCCTCGTCAACGAGCGCGGCGCCGACGAACGGACCCTGGCGGCGATCGAATCGATACGGGACGACCGGTTCGCCGCCGAGCGGGCGTTCGCGATCGGCACCCTCCGGTACCGCGCCGGCGAGTTCGAGGAGGCGAAAAAACTCCTCCTCGAGGCGGTGGCCGCCGAAAGCGGCCTGGCCGCGGCCTACCTGAACCTGGGCAACGTCTACTTCTGCGAGAGCGATTACGACCGCGCCCTCGCGGGCTACCAGAACGCCCTGGCGATCGATTCGACGAACGTCCTCGCGCACTACAACATCGGCCAGGCCTACATCCGGATGATGCTCTTCGCCCAGTCGAGCGACGCCCTCGAGCGGGCGAGCGAGTTCGGCGTCGAGGGATACCGGGCGACGCACGCGTCGGCCCGCATCAGGAACCTCACGATCTACGAGGCGGGATTCCGCGCGTCCGACCTCTGGCGGATCGCGATCCGCGAGGGCGAGGAGATCGGTGGCGGCGCCCTCACGGCGGCGCTGCGCCCCTGGCTGCTTCTGCCCTTCGACCGGCTGTGGATCGTGCTCGTGGCCGCGCTCCTGGCCGCGATGACCCTTCGCGGCCGGTTCCCCTCGGCGTGGCGCGTGTTCCGTTGCGAGAACTGCGGCCGCGCGACCTGCGAGATCTGCGCCGGCACGAACCTGGGGATCGCCCTCTGCCCCGATTGCGCCGGCGTCGTCGGGGGGCTCTCCTCCGTCAAGGTGATGGAAGCCCTCCTGCGCCACCGGCGCCAGAAGCGCGCGTCCGCCCGGTCGAACGCGATGCGCCTGGCCAGGTTCTTCTGGCCCGGGGCAGCCGCGATCATCGGCGGACGCACGCGGTCCGGCATCCTCGGCGCCGCCGTCGCGATCGCCGCCCTGATGCTGCTCGCGTGGCGGGGACCGTTCTTCCGCGATCCGCGTTCGATCGACGTCTACACGCCGATCTGGATGGCGGCCCTCCCCGCGGCGATCCTCCTTTTCGGCTGGCTCGCCGCGGCGCGGAGACGCCGGCCCGAGGAACCGCGCAACTACCGCATCCTGCCCCCCGACGTCCGCGTCGAGGCCGACGGCCGGGAGGATACCGGGCGGCGGCCCGCGGAGAGCAGACCCGAAGCGGCGGCGCCCGAACCGCTCGACGCGTTTCTCGATTCGCTGTAGGGAAAGGAACCGGCGATGGCCCTGGAAGGAAACGTCAAGGATTTCGGCCTCAGCGAGATATTCCAGCTGATCTCGCTGCAGAAGAAGTCCGGCATGCTCTCCGTGACCGGCGAGGAGAACATGGTCATCTTCTTTCGGGACGGCTTCATCATCTCGACCCGCGACCGCCGGAGCCGCGGCCGCGATCCGCTGAAGGACTATCTCATGCGGTACGGGTTCCTCGGACGAGACGAGATGAACCAGCTGCAGCAGATACAGGCGGAGACGAAGCTCGACCTCGTCGAGCTCCTCCTCACCGAGAAGTACTTCTCCGAGGACGAGCTCGCCACGATCTGGCGGGACCAGATACAGGAATCGGTGACCGAGGTCCTCAGCTGGCCGAAGAGCTACTACAAGTTCATCATCGGCCGGCAGGTCCTGCAGGGGATCAGGAGTTTCGACGACGACATCAAGGTCGAGGGCGTCCTGATGGAGTGCATGCGGCGCATCGACGAGTTCCCCGAGATGCGGAAGATATTCTCCTCCGAGGAGATGATCCTCGGGCGGCTCCCGCTCCCCACGGAGGATCCTCCCTCGCTCGACCGGAACGAGGAGATCGTCTACGAGCTGCTCGAACGCGGGCGCACCCTCGGCGATCTCGTCTCGAAGGCCCGCATGGCGCGCTTCTGCACCTACGAGAGCCTCAAGCAGCTTCTCGAGAAGGAACTGCTCGAGATCACGCGGGAGGCGGCGCCGACCGGAACGGCGCCGGTCGCCGAACGACCGCGCATGAAGGAGCCCGGGCCCGGCAGGAAGCAAAGACGCGTTTTGCCGACGATCGCCGCGGCGGCGGCCCTCGCGGCCTGTTTCGTCGTGGGAGAATACCTCGCGCCCCGGCTCCTGCCGCCGGGTTGGACGGCCCGCTCGCGGGTCGTCCGCGCGCCGATCGAGAAGCGGCTGGACGAAGCGGCGATCCGCGCGGGTCTCGAGGAATACGCCGCGACGCGGGGCTCCTACCCGATCACCCTCGACGTCCTCGCCGCCCGTCGCATCCTGCCCGCCGGGGTCATCGAACGGGCCGGCCGGGACGGGCTGCGGTACCGGCCCGCCCGCGGCGGCGCCGGGTACGAGCTCAGTCGCGACCGTTCCGCCGACCGTCGCCCTTGACGAGCGGCGTCAGGACGGCGACGGCGTTGATCGCCCTCCCCTTGCAGTCCTCGAGCACGGCGGGCAATCCCCCGCCGAGCTTCGCCCGGATCGTGCCGAGCGTATCGACGATCCACACCCCCTCGCGCCGCAGCAGCCAACGGTCGGCCAGCAGGCCGCGCCGCGGGTAGAGGGTGAAGGCCGCCTCGTACCCCGCCTCCTCCGTCGCGGCTTGCACCCGTTCGTCGACGCGCCCGTAGGGATAGGAGAAGGTCCGGACCGGCCGGCGGAGACGATCCTCGATCGCCCGTTTCGAACCGGCTGTCTCGTCGCGGAGCGACGCCGGCCCCAGGCGCGTGAGATCGCGATGCGTGCGTCCGTGGGAGCCGAAAAAGAAACCCGCCGACGCGAGCGCCTCGATCTCACCCCAGTCGAGATGCCTCGAGCGCCGTCCGGGCAGGGACAGCTCCCAGCGATTCTCCCGCCCGACGTAGTCGCTGACGAGGAAGACGAGCGCCGGCACGCCGAGATCGGCGAGAACGGGCGCCGCGTCGAGGACGTCGCGATACCCGTCGTCGAAGGTGAGGAGGATCTCCTTCTTGTCCGGGCGCGGGTTGCCCCGGAGGCGGTCGAGATAGGTCGCCTCGTCGATGAAGCGGAATCCGTCGTCGATGAGGCCGGCGATCTGGCCGCGGAACCGGGCCGGCGTCATCCACGTTCCGCCGAACTCGAAACGGGCGATCTTGTGGTAGGCGAGGACCCGCGGCGCGCCCGCCGGGAACCCCGCCCGGCGGCGGCACAGGAGGATCAGGAAAAGAACGGCGAGCATTACGGCGGTCAGGAGAGCCGGCACCATCGTCTTTCCCTCTCCGGGGGCCGCGATCAGCCCGTGTGGCCGAATCCTCCCGGTCCGCGGACCGTCTCGTCGAGCTCCCGGCGCTCGAGGAGGCGCACCGGCGGCAGGCTGCAGAACACGAGCTGGGCGATGCGATCGCCGCGGTCGACGACGAAGGTCTCCTCGCCGAAATTGAAGAGGATGACCCCGATCTCGCCCCGGTAGTCGCTGTCGATCGTCCCCGGGGCGTTCAGGATCCCGACGCGGTGCTTCAGGGCGAGACCGCTTCTCGGCCGGACCTGCGCCTCGAACCCGGGCGGCACGGCGAGTTCGAACCCGCCGGCGACGAGCGCCGCCCGGCCCGGCTCGATCTCGATCGGCCCGTCGCAGGCAGCGTTGATGTCGTACCCGCTCGATCCGCCGGTCATGCGCGCGATCGGCGGCAGCCCGGCATGGTGCGGCAGGTACCGGATGACGACCTCGATCTCGTTCCGCGCACCCGTCATCGACGCCTCCCCCGGACCGGGCCGGCAGGCCGGCCCGACGGCCGCAGCGACACGGGGCCGCCGGTGACGATGGTCAGATCGTCCCACGAGAGGTACCGTTCCGCCGCCTCGACCACGCGCCCCCTGCCGACGCGCTCGATGGCGCGCACCGTTTCCGCCGGCGACCGGTAGCGGCCGTGATAGGCGTAACTGCTGAAGAGACGGAAGAGCAGGTTCTCCGCGCTCTCGACGCCGATGTAGACCGACGCCTTGATCTGCGCCCGCGCGCTCGCCATCTCGTCGGCGGTGACGCCGTCCTGCACGAGGCGCTTCAACTCGCCGCGGAGGATGTCGACCGACCGGCCGAGGTTGCGCGGATCGACGGAGCATGCGATACCGAAGGCGCCGGTGTCGCGCCAGAAATTCGTGTGGGCGTAGACGTTGTAGGCGAGCCCGGCCTGCTCGCGCATGGCCTGGAAGAGCCGCGAGGACACCCCGCCGCCGAGGATCCACGAGAGGAGCACGAGCGCGGGCCGGTCCGGATGGGTCGTCGAGACCGTCCGGTTGCCGGCGACGAGCTGTACCTGCGACCAGTCGCCGCGGATGATGCCGGCCCGACGGCGCCGCGGCGGCCGTCCGAGGGAAACGGGCCTCGTTCTGCGGCTCGAACGGAAGGCGAGGCTTTGCTCGATCGTCTCGACGACCCGCCCGATGGGCACGTTCCCGACGACACCGACGAGGGCGTCGCCGCCGGTGAAACGCCGGCGGTGGAAGGCGACGAGCCGGTCGCGGGAGGCGCGGCGTATCCCGCCGATCGTTCCCGCGACCGGCGCGCCGAGGGGATGGTCGCCGAAGAGGGCGTCGAAGAAGAGCTCGTGCGTCGCCTCCTCCGGCGCGTCGCGGACCGACCGTATCTCCTCCTGGACGACCCGGCGCTCGAGCCGGAAGGCGTCCTCGGGAAAGAGGGGGTCGAGAACGAGATCGCCGAGGATGTCCGCGAATTCGCCGAAATGCTCGTCGAGCACCCTCGCGTGGAAACAGACCGCCTCACGCGAGGTGAAGGCGTCCCACTGCCCGCCGATCCGCTCGAGATCGAGCGCCGTCTCGAGGGCGCTCCGGCGCTTCGTGCCCCGGAAGACCATGTGTTCGAGGAGGTGGGAATAGCCTTCCTCGCCGGGACGCTCGTCCCGGGAGCCGCGCCCGAAGCGCACCCCGGCGGCGACCGTGGGAATGCCGGGATTGCGCTGATAGAGGAGGGTCGCCCCCGAATCGAGGGCGACCGCACGTGGCCGGGGAATCCTCTGCATCGATCCTCGCTAGAGGAGGACTTTCCTGCTCAGACGGATCTTTCCGTCGTTGTCGATCTTGACGACCTTGACCTCGACCTCGTCACCGACCTGGAAGTAGTCCTCCACCTTGTTGACGCGTTTCGTGTCGATCTCGGAGATGTGCAGGAGCCCGTCCTTGCCGGGCAGGATCTCGACGAACGCACCGAAAGGCAGGATGCTCTTCACGGTGCCCTTGTAGACGGTGTCGAGCTCGGGCTCGGCGGTGATCTCCCTGATCATCGCCAGGGCCTTGTCGGCGGAGGCCGTGTCGACCGCCGCGACGGTCACCGTGCCGTCGTCCTCGACGTCGATCTTCGCGCCGGAGACTTCCTGGATGTGGCGGATCACCTTGCCCCCCGGGCCGATGATCTCGCGGATCTTGTCCACGTCGATCTTGATCTGGGTGATCTTCGGCGCGTAGGGGGAGATCTCCGGGCGGGCCGCGGGAATCGTGGCCTCCATGCGCTCGATGATCTTCATGCGGGCCTGGCGCGCCTGCTCGAGCGCCTTCTCCATGATCTCGCGATTGACGCCGGCGACCTTGCAGTCCATCTGGAAGGCGGTGATCCCGTCTCGGGTGCCGGTGACCTTGAAGTCCATGTCGCCGAGATGGTCCTCGAGACCGAGGATATCGGTGAGGACGGCGACGCGGTCACCCTCCTTGACGAGCCCCATCGCGACGCCGCCGACCGCCTTGGCGACCGGAACGCCTGCGTCCATCAGCGCGAGGCTGCCCCCGCAGACCGTCGCCATCGAGCTCGAGCCGTTGGACTCGAGGACGTCGGAGACGATGCGGATCGTGTAGGGGAAGAGCTCGTCGGTGGGGATCATCGGCCTGATCGCGCGCTCCGCGAGCACGCCGTGGCCGATCTCGCGCCGTCCGGGGCCGCGGAAGAAGCCGACCTCGCCCACGCTGAAGGGCGGGAAGTTGTAGTGGAGCATGTAGTTCTTCCAGGACTCCCCTTCGAGATCGTCGATCTTCTGTTCGTCGGAGGCGGTGCCGAGCGTCGTGACGACGAGGCTCTGCGTCTCTCCCCGGGTGAAGAGGGCGCTGCCGTGCGTGCGCGGCAGGACGCCGACCTCGCAGGTGATGTCGCGGATCTCGTCGTGGCGACGGCCGTCGGTGCGCACGCCCTCCTCGATGATCATCCGGCGGACGATCTCCTTCTCGATGTCTCCCAGGACGGCCTTGACCGTCTTCCCGCTCTCGGGATACTCCTCGGCGAAGTGCTCGACGGCCTCGTTGGCGAGCTCCATGAGGGCGTTCCCCCGGATGAGCTTGCCCTTGACGCGGCATCGCGAGGCGACCTCGCCCGCGTAGCGTTCGCGGACCTTGCGCTCGAGCTCGCCGTCGCGGGTAGCGACCGCGAAGGTGCGCTTGGTCGGGATCTCGCAGGCGGAGAGGAACTCGCGCTGGAATCCGTTGATCTTGCGGACCTTGTCGTGCCCCCACTCGAGAGCCTCCATGATCGTCCGCTCGGACGCCTCCATGGCCCCGCCCTCGACCATCACGATCGCGTCGTCGGTGCCGGCGATGACGAGATCGAGCTTGCCTTCCTCGATCTCCGTGGTCGTGGGGTTGAGAATGAAGCTGTCGTCGACCATGCCGACGCGGATGCCGCTCAAAAGCCCGTCGAAGGGGATATTCGAGAGGTTGAGGGCGAGCGACGCGCCGGTGATGCCGAGAATGTCGGACTTGTGCTCCATGTCGCTGGAGAGGATGCTCGCGGCGACCTGCACCTCGTACATGTATCCGTCGGGGAACAGCGGCCTGATCGGTCGATCGATCATGCGCGCGCCGAGGATCTCCTTCTCGCTCGGGCGTCCCTCGCGCTTGAAGAACCCACCGGGGATCTTGCCGGCGGCGTAGAACTTCGCCCGGTATTCGACGAAGAGGGGGAACCAGTCACGATCGGTGACGGGCGCCTTGGAGGAAACGGCGGTCACGAGGACCACGGTCCCTTCCTGGCCGACGAGTACGGACCCGTCCGCCTGCTTGGCCATACGGCCGGTCTCGAAGGAAATGTCCTTTCCCTCGAGAGTCCATTTTTTCTGGATCACAGAATATGCCTCCGTTGGTGTCGTTGTCAGGCAACAAACCTCCCACGCCCGGCGTGTCCGGGCGCGCGAAGAATGAGATGACAGGGATCGAGAATGTTATTTCCTGAGGTTCAGTTCCTTGATGACCTTGCGGTACTTCTCGATTTTGTTTTTCTTCAGATAATCGAGGAGCTTTCTCCTCTGCCCCACGAGTTTGAGCAAACCTCGCCGGGACGCGAAGTCCTTCTTGTGCACCTTGAAGTGCTCCGTCAGGACGTTGATGCGCTCGGTGAGAAGTGCGATCTGGACTTCGGGTGAGCCGGAATCCTTCTCGTGAAGCTGGAACCGTCCTATGACGTCCCTCTTCACCTCTTTGTGCAGTGCCATCGTGGTATACCTCCTTGGACCTACGATGATAACGATGGCAGCAGAACGGGATCGCTCCCGATCCGCCTGACAACTGCGTTCACAATTGTTCTATCCTTCTGCTACGATTTCCTAACATACATCATCGGGAAAATTTGTCAAACATTCTTTTTCTCATGCAGAATCCGTGCCGCGGCCTCGCGGTCCCGGGCAAGACGTTCCGCCAGCGCGCCGGCGTCGGCGAACCGTCGTTCCTCGCGGATCCACGCGACGAAGTGCACGCGCAGGCGCCGCCCGTAGAGATCGCCGTCGAAATCGAAGAGGTTGACCTCGATCCGCGTCTCCCCCTCCTCGTGGAAGGTCGGCGCGCTGCCGATGTTCAACATGCCGTCGGCGAGTTGCTCCCCCGTGTCGACGAGAACCGCGTAGACCCCCGCCGGCGGCACGAGCTTGCCGGGATCGGGGATCGCGACGTTCGCCGTGGGAAACCCGAGGCCTGCGCCGCGGCCGTCCCCGCGGACGACGTCGCCGTCGAGGAAATACGGGCGGGTGAGCGCCCTGGCCGCCTCGTCGAACCGGCGGGCGCCGATGTCCTCTCGGATCGTCGTGCTCGACACCGTTCGCCCCCCGAGCTTGACCGGCGGCACGACGGTGAGGCCGAATCCCGAACGGGCCGATTCCTCTGCGAGACGGTCCTCGCCGCCCCCGCGGCCGCGCCCGAGCCGGAAATCGTGGCCGACGACGAGATGGCTCATGCCGAGCCCCCCGAGGAGACGCTCCTCGATATACGTGCGGTAGTCCATCGCGGCCGTCTCACGGTCGAAGGTCTCGACGACGATCCAGTCGACGCCGGTGCGCGCGATGAGGGAGAGCTTCTCGTCGAGGGTGGTGAGGAGCGGCGGCGCATCCTCCGGGCGGGTCACCGCCGCCGGGTGGCGATCGAAGGTGACGACGACCGACGCCGAGGCCCCCGTCCCGCGCGCGACCCCCTGGAGCGTCGCCGCGACCTGCTGGTGGCCGATGTGGACGCCGTCGAAGACGCCGATCGTGACCGCCGTGTTCCTGAAGCGCCCGCCGTCGAGCTCGGCCGTGGTGATCGCGCCCTTCATCCTTCGATCAGACTCCCCGCTCCGCCGCGTAGCGGTCGTGGAAGACACGCCGCAGCTTGCAGAATCCCGCCGGCCCGACCTCGCAGATCGCGCCGAGCCCCCCGTCCGCCCTGACGAGCCGCACGAGCGAGCCCTTCTCCGGCAGCGGCGGACCGAGCCGCGGGGCGATCCCGTTCCCGAGCCGCTCGAGGTCCTCTCCGTCGACGGCGATGGCGGGAAGATGCGCGACCGCCTCCGCGAGCCCCACGCCCGGGGGGCCGGCGTCGCGAAGCGCCTCGAATTCGGCGTCGCTGATCGCGCCGTCGAGCGAGAAACCGCCGATCTCCGTCCGCACGAGGCCGGCGAGATGGGCCGGGACGCCGAGCGCGTCCCCGATCTCCTCGGCGAGCACGCGCACGTACAATCCGCGCGCGCAGCGGATGTCGATGCGGATCCGCGGCAGGTCGATTTCGAGGAGATCGATCGCGTAGGTCTCCACCTCGCGCGGCTCGCGATCCACCTCCTCGCCCTTCCGGGCGAGGACGTAGAGGGGGCGGCCGTCCTTCTTGAGCGCCGAGTACATCGGCGGCACCTGTTCGCGCACGCCGACGAACCGTTCGATGGCCTCCCGGATCGACGCCCCGGTCACGTGCGACCAGTCCCCCGCCCGCACGACGAGGCCGACGGCGTCCTGCGTGTCGGTCGCCTCGCCGAACACGATATCGGCGAGGTATCGCTTCGGCAGGTCCATGAGATACCCGGAAAGCTTGGTGGCCTCGCCGGTGAGGAGCAGCACGAGACCGGTCGCCTGGGGATCGAGGGTGCCCGAGTGTCCGATCTTGATCTTGCGGAAACAGCGCTTGAACCGCCTGACGGCGTCGTAGGTCGAGAGGCCATGCGACTTGTCTACGGGGATCACCCGGTCCTCGAGATGCGGATGGGGCGAGGAGACGTTCCCTGCCATGCTATTCACCATTCCCCTCGGCGAGCAACGCGCCGAGCCCCTCGACGACGAGCCGGCGGGCCTCGTCGAGCGGGGCGCAAATCGTCAATCCGGCCGCCTTGCTGTGACCGCCGCCGCCGAACCGTGCGGCGAGCCTGGCGACGTCGTGCCCCGCCCGCGAGCGGAGTGACGCGCGGATCTCCCCGGGACCGTTCTCCCGCAGGAGGGCGGCGAGCTCGACGTCGTCGATCGCCGCAGCGTAATCGACGAAGCCCTCGGAATCCTCGATCGCCGCGCCGCTCTCCTCCAGCATCCGGCGCGTGATCGACATCACGGCGATCCGGCCGCCGGCGTGCGATTCGATGGAATCGAGAACCTTCGCCAGCAGACGGAGCGCGACGTAGGACTTCATGAAGATGAACTCGTGCGCCAGCTCGTAGGGCCTGGCGCCGAAACAAACGAGGCGCGCCGCCGTCGCGAGCGCCTCGGCGTCGGTGTTCTGGAAGCGGAAGCCTCCGGTGTCGAGCAGGATGCCGAGGTAGAGGCAATCGGCGATCCCGGGGGTGATCTCCTCCGGCGCGAGATGCTCGAGCAGCCGGCAGACGATGATGGCGGCCGCGGCCGCGCCGGGATCGACGACGTCGATATCGCCGTAGGTCTCGTTCGTCGGATGGTGGTCGATGTTGATGATCGCGACCGGCCCCCCGGGCCGTGCGATCCCGTTGAAACGCTCTGTGGTGGGAGCGTCGACCGCGATCACCAGATCGGGATCGAAGCCGGCGAGCGTCTCCTCCCCCGCGAGGAACCGGGCGCCGGGAAGACCGCGGTAGCGCTCGCGGAGACTGCCCGGCGCGTGGCAGCAAACCTTCTTGCCCCTCGCGTCGAGAAAGAGCGCGATGGCGAACATCGAGCCGATGCAGTCCCCGTCGGGATCGATGTGGCCGAGGACGAGGATCCGCCCGCTTGCGTCCAGGAGCGATCCGATGCGATCGAACTCGCCGGCGAAGGCATCGTCAGGCATCGTCGTCGACATCCGCCTCGTCCTCCCCGTCGATCTTCTGCAACAGCCCCTCGATCCGCATGGCCCGATCGAGCGAATCGTCGTATGAGAAGACGAGCTCGGGGATCGTCCGCAGCCTGAGGTGTCCCTTGATCTGGCCCCGGATCCATCCCCGGCTGCTCTCGAGCCCGCGCTGGACGTCGGCGGGGTCGTCGCCGGAGCCGATGATGTTGTACTTGATCTTCGCGACGGCGTAGTCGCGCGAGACCGTGACAGCCGTCACCGAGACGTTCGCCACGCGCGGATCCTTGACCCGCCGGACGAGCAGCTCGGCGATGAGCTGATGGATCGTCTCCTCGATGCGCGCCCGGTGTTTCTCGCTCATGGAATCGGTCTCCCGTCTCCTAGACGTATTCCCTGTCGGTCTCGATGAGGGCGACCCGGCCGTCCCGTTCGAGGAATCCGACGACGGCCTGGATCGTCCGGTCCACGCCGCGCCTCGTCGTCGCAACCGTGGCGAACCCGAGCTCCGTCCGTTGCCACTTGTCCTGGAAGTCGGTCTCGCACAGGGCGAGGTTGAAACGGCTCCGCAACCGCGCCTTGAGACTGTTCAGGATGAAGCGTTTCTGCTTGAGCGACGTGCAGCCTGGCAGGAGCAACTGGACTCTCAGGCGTGCGACGATCACCCCGCGGCCCTCCGGCGCCTTCTACAGCGTCTTGCTGTGCTCCTCCTCCACGTACACCTCCAGGATGTCTCCCTCGGCGAGATCGCCGAAGTCGCCGATCCCGATGCCGCACTCGAACCCGGACTGGACCTCGCGGGCGTCCTCCTTGAACCGCTTGAGAGAGGTGATCGTGCCCTTGTAGACCACCTCGCCCTCCCGGCGGACCCGGACGAGCGCGTTGCGCAGAATGCTGCCGCTGGTGACGTAGGAGCCGGCGATGGCGCCGAGCCGGGAGATGCGGAACACCTCGCGGACCTCGGCCGCACCGAGTTCCCTCTCGACGATGTCGGGCTCGAGCAGCCCCGTCATCGCGGCCTTGACGTCGTCGATCGCCTTGTAGATGACCTCGTAGAAGCGCAGGTCGACCTTCTCGTTCTTCGCGAGCTGGGCGGCCTGCGGCGCGGCGCTGACGTGGAACCCGAGCACGACGGCGTTCGAGGCTGAGGCGAGGAGGATGTCCCCCTCGTTGATCATGCCGACCGCGCCCTGGAGCACGTTCACCTTGACCGCGTCCGTCGCCAGCCCGACGAGACTGTCGACGAGCGCCTCGAGCGAGCCGTCGGTGTCGGCGCGGATGATCAGGTTGAGCTCGGCGACCTTCCCCTCCTGGATCTGCGAGTAGAGATCCTCGAGGGTGATGCGCTGCGTCGTGCGGCGCTCCTTCTCTCGCCGGTACTGCTGGCGCCTGGTTGCGATCTCCTTGGCCGTCCGCTCGTCCTCGACCTGTATGAACGGGTCGCCCGCCTGCGGCACGCCCGAACATCCGAGGATGACGACCGGCGTGGCCGGCGGCGCGTTCTCGACCTTCTTCTTCCGTTCGTTGAGCAGGGCGCGGACCCGGCCGTGGAAATCGCCGGTGAGGAACACGTCCCCGACCTCGAGCGTCCCCTGCTGGATGAGGACGGTGCAGATGATCCCCCGTCCCTCCTCCTTGCGGGCCTCGAGGACGACCCCGCGCACCTCGGCGTAGGGATCCGCCTTGAGCTCCATCATCTCGGCCTGGAGGAGGATCATCTCGAGGAGCTTGTCGATCCCCGTCCCCTGGCGGGCGGAGATCTCCGCGGACATGACGTTGCCGCCGTATTCCTCGAGGACGATGTTCTGCTGCATCAGCCCCCGCTTGACCTTCTCGATGTCGGCGTTCGGCAGGTCGACCTTGTTGATCGCGATGATCATCGGCACGTCCGCCGCCCGGGCGTGGTTGATCGCCTCCGTCGTCTGGGGCATCACGCCGTCGTCGGCGGCGATGATGAGGATGACGATGTCGGTCGCCTGCGCGCCCCGCGAGCGCATCGCGGTGAAGGCCTCGTGGCCCGGCGTGTCGATGAAGGTGATCCGGCGTCCGTCGACATCCACCTCGTAGGCGCCGATGTGCTGGGTGATCCCGCCCTTCTCGCCGGCGATGATGTTGCTCTTCCGGATATTGTCGAGCAGCGACGTCTTGCCGTGATCGACGTGGCCCATGATCGTGACGACCGGCGGACGGCTCTCCATCCGTTCCGGCTTCGCGTCCTTGCGCTTCTGGAGGATCTCCTGTCCGTAGGCCGAGTCGAAATCGACCTTGTAGTTGTACTCGTCGGCGATCATTTTCAGCGTATCGGCGTCGAGACGCTGGTTGATCGAGACCATCAGGCCGAGATTCATGCATCGCTGGATGATGTCGGTCGATTCGGCGTCCAGCGCCTCGGCGAGCTCGGAGACGGTTGAGAACTCGGGGATGGTCAGCACCTTCTTCTCGACGGGCTCATCCTCGACGACGTCCTCCTTGCGCTTGCGGCGCTTCGACTTGCGGGTGACCTCCAGCTTGGCCAGCGTCCGCTTGACGCTTTCCTGGACGGCTTTCTGATCGGTCTCCTTGCGCTTCTCGCGCTTGCGCCCGCGTCCCTTCTTGGGCGACCGCTGATCGGCCGGGGCCGGGGCGCGGGTCTGGGCCTGGGGCTGGGGCTTCTTCTTCCTGACCTCTTTCTTGGTCGCGGCCTTCACACGGTTGATGTGGTTCTGGATGAGCATCTCCACGTGCTCTTCCACCGTGCTCATGTGACTCTTGACCGTGATACCTTCCTTCACGAGGATCTTGATCAGGGCCTCGCTGGAGATGTCGTATTTTTTCGAAAGCTGATAGACGCGGATCCTAGCCAAACGTATTCATCTCCCTTCAGTCGACCTTGTCCTCTCCGTGAGGCTCCTCGTCCGCGGGTGCGGGTGTCTCCTCCCCCTCGTCGGGGGCGGATCGCATCACGGCGTCGTCATCGGACGCCTCCGCGGATTCGATATGCGTATCGTCGGGTTCCACGGCCTCTTCCCCGTCGGAGGGTCCGTCGTCGTCCTCGTTTTCCGAGGCGCCGCCGGTCTCGTCGTCGTCCTCGCCGCCTTCTTCGGCCTCGCCGCTCGCGGCGTCCTCGTCCTCCCCCTCGTCCTCCTCGTCGTCATCGTCCCCGAGGTTGCCGAAGAGCTGTTCCTCGGTGAGCTTGGCCTCTTCCTTCGCCTCCTCGTCGTCCGCGAAGACCTCGTCGTCGAAGAGCTGCTTCTTGGCCGCCTCCTCTTCCTTCTCCTTCACGAGCAGTTCCTCGAGGGCGCGGTTGAGCTCCTCGTTGGTTTCCGCGGCGGTGGCCTTCAGCTTCTCCGCCGTCTTCGGCCCGATGCCTTCGATCCCGAGGATCTCCTCGATGGGAGTCTTGTAGAGCTTCTGGACGGTGAGGATGCCGCAGTTCTTCAACTTGCCCGACAGCCGCGGCGTGACTCCGTACATCTCGGAGATGTCCATCTGGAGCTTCTGCTCGAGCCGGTCGCGCCGCTCGGTCTCGCGCACCGTCGTGAGATCGATCTTCCAGCCGGTGAGCCGCGAGGCGAGCCTGACGTTCTGCCCCTCCCTGCCGATGGCGAGCGAGAGCTGGTCGTCATCGACGATCGCGAGGACGATCGATTCGGACTCGTTGAACCGCAGGGAGGAGACCTTCGCCGGCGCCAGGGCGCGCGAGACGTACTCGTGCTGGTTCTCGTTCCAGGGCACGATGTCGATCTTCTCGCCGTGCAGCTCGTTGACGACCGCCTGGACGCGCGAGCCCTTCATGCCCACGCAGGAGCCGACGGCGTCGACCTTGTCGCTCCGGGAGAAGACGGCGATCTTCGAACGGCCCCCGGGCTCGCGGGCGATGCTCCTGATCTCGACATCGCCGTCGAAGATCTCCGGCACCTCCTGCTCGAAGAGCTTCCGAAGGAAGAGCTCGCTCGTGCGCGAGATGATGATCTGCGGCCCGCGCGCTTCCTTGTCCACCTCGATGATGCAGGCGCGGATCGTCTCGCCCTGGTTGTAGCGCTCCTTGCGGATCTGCTCGCGGAGCGGCAGGTACGCCTCGGCGCGGCCCAGGTTCACCAGGATGTTGCCACGATCGACCTGGCGCACCGTCCCGACGACGATGACGCCGACCTTGTCCTTGTATTCATCGTAGATGCGCTCGCGCTCGGCCTCGCGGACCCGCTGGGTGAGGACCTGCTTCGCCGTCTGGACGGCGTTGCGCCCGAACTCGACGATCGGCAGCTCCTCGGCCACCTCGCCGCCGATTGCGGCCTCCTCGTCGATCTCGCGGGCATCCTCGAGCGACAGTTCGAGGACATCGTCCTCGACCTCCTCGACGACCTTCCAGATGCGGAAGACCTCGAGAACGCCCTTCTGTTCGTCCAGGTGGACTTGTATCTCGGCCTCCTGCCCCAGCTTGCGCCGTGCGGCGGAGGCGAGGCTCATCTTGATCGTCTCGACGAGCGTGTTCTTGTCCACCCGTTTCTCGCGGATGATCTGCGCGAAAGCATCAATGAAACCCGTATTCATTACCGTGTCGCTCCCGTCATGGGTAGGTCATCGAATTCTAGGGCAGCCGCCCGAAACTGTCAAAGTCTTTTCCGGGAAGGACCTTTCCCCTTCCCTCCCGGCTCTTTCCCGGGGACGGGAATCTCGCCGCGGAGGGAGGCCGAACGTATCCGGTCCCAGGGAACGGTCTCCGTTTCCTCTCCCACGGAGAGGCGAACGCCGTCGTCTCCGACGCCCGCGATCTCCCCGGTCACCGTCCGCGCCTTCCCGTCCTCGCCGTCGATGCGCACCTTCGCGGCATGGCCGACGAACCGCTCGAAATGGGACGGCCGGGTCAGGGGCCGGTCGATCCCGGGGGAGGAGACCTCGAGGATATACGGACCCGGGAACCGTTCCTCGCCGTCGAGAACGAATCCCACGGCGCGGGTGACCTTGACGCAATCGTCGATCGTCACGGCCCCCTCGGGGCGGTCGATGTACAGACGGAGCAGTCGTCTCCGGCCCCTCGCGGCGGTTTCGATCTTGACGAGCTCGAAGCCGAGGCTCTCCACCTCGCGCTCCACGATACCGGCGAGCTCGGCCTCGACGACCATCGTCACGCTCCGTGTCGGGAAAAACAAATGGGGCGACCCCGCCCCACCAGTCACAGACACATACATACCTAGTCGAAAAACGAGTGAAACGCAAGTAAAATCTATGCGATCAGAGCGACCAGATCCACGCGACGAGCACCGTGCCGACCGCCTCGAGACTCTCGGCCGAGCACTTGTCGGGCGTGTCCTCGAGGGTGTGCCACCACGGATACTCGAAATCGATCAGGTCGACCGCCTGCAGACCCTCGCGGATGAAGGGGACGTGGTCGTCGATGACGGCCGGGCCGGGCTTGCGGACGAAGGCGTCGACGGCGAGGTCGCCGGCGATCCCCCACAGCTCGTCGACGACGCGCGGTGCGTACCGTCCGGAGTACCCCTCGACGGGGATCTCGACGCCGCGCTCGCCGATCATGTCGACGACCACGACGGCAACCGGGCGATAGCCTCTCAGATGCGCCGCGAACCAGGCCGAACCGAGGCAGTAGTCGTCGGGGTTCCCTTCCTCCCCGTAGTCCTCCCCGTCGAAGAGAACGATATCGACGCCGACGGGAGGTTCGCTCTCCCCGAGAAGCCGGGCGATCTCGAGAAGGACGGCGACCCCGCTCGCGCCGTCGTTCGCGCCGACGATCGGTTCGTCGCGCCGGGCGGGATCGGGATCGCGATCGGCGCGCGGGCGGGTGTCGTAGTGGGCGCCGAGAAGGACGCGCGTTCCTGCTTTCCCGTTGAAATTGCCGATGATGTTGACGAGACGGAGCGTATCGCCCGTCGAGAGGACCCCGTCGAAGGGCTGGACCGAGACGGAGGCGCCGCAGGATTCCAGGCGGTCGACGAGCCATTTCCGGTACTCCCGGTGCGCCGCCGAGCCCGGGTAGCGCGGCCCCATCTCGCACTGCCGCACGAGCAGCGCCATGGCCTTCTCGCCGTCGAAGCGGGGCAACTCGCCCGCCCCGCAGCCGAGCGAGGCGAGGAGGATCGTGGCGGCGGCGATCGCTTGTGTCCTCATCCGTCTCCTCCGTCAGAAGGTGAACTCGGTCTGCACGTGCAGGCCGACCCGGTGATAGACGTACCCGAGAACCCCCCCGGCCGTCCGCGAATAGGTCCCCGTGACCGAGCCGGTGATGCGGTTGCTGAACCGGTAGGTGGCCCGCGGCGACATGGTGATGATCGTCGATGCCGGGGCGTTGAAGCTCGACGCGCTCGAGTATCCCATGTTGAATCCCGTGGAGAGCTTGCTGGTGAACTTGATCTTCTTCGAACTGAGCCAGGGCAGGGGGACGGAAAAGCCCTCGCTCCGCTCGAAATCGTACTTCAGGTCGAGATTGACCGAGTAGGACTTCTTCCAGAACGTCTCGGTCGCCTCCTCCCAGTCGCTCTGGCCGTAGGTGACGGCGAGGTTCGTGATGAGGGAGTTCTTCCAGGTGAGGTTCCAGTTGGGGCCGATGATGATGTCCACCTGGTCCTTGCGCGACGTTTTCGACGTCTTCCGCTCGAACTTGACGGTCAGGTCGCTCTGCTTGATGTAGCGCTTGAGGATGCCGTACCTCTCGAGTCCCTGCCAGCGGAAGGTCAGGGAGGGCCAGGTGAGCCGCTCCGATTCGTTCGTCGTCGTGCCGTCCACGTCGGTGGACGACGTATTGATCCCCATCCTGATCTCGACGTCGAGATCGCCGGTGAGCTGGAGGCCGGAGCTGAAATCGATGACGAGATTGGAGGTGGCGCGGACCGGCTCGTGCTCCTTCTCGCCCGACTTGCCGGGCACGCCGGCGTCGTCGGTAAAGGCGAGCTGGTACGGGAACGACGCCCGCTCGTGGAGACGCTGGTAATACGAGCTCCGATCGAGCCTGATCGAGGTCCGCACGGGATCGATGCGGCTCAGAAGCAGGAAGAGGTGTCGCGGAAGCAGCAACGGGTCGCGCCCCTTCGCCTCGACCGTGTCGGCGGGGGCGGCCGTCGTGTCGGGGGCAGCCGTCGTATCGGCGCGGGCGGCGGCGGGCGCCCCGGGCAACGGCCTGCTGATGCCGAGCTCGCCCAGGTCGGCTGACCCCGCAGCCTGCGTTTCGCCACCCGCGGGAATCGTCGCGGGCGGCGTCGCCGGGGGCGTCGCCGGCGGGGTCGTCTGCTGGAGATCGAAGATCGATTCCTGCTGCCCCGATTTCTCGCTCGGCTGCGGCTGGTTCTGCTGCTGGAGCCAGTCCTTGAAGTTCTTCTTCATGTCCTGGAGACCGCCGCCCCGCCGGCGCGTGCCTCCCGCGCCGCCCTCACCCTCGTGGAGGACGCCGATGAACCGTCCGACGCCGCCGAGATACCGCCCGAGGTCGACGTCGAACCGGAGGTTGATGTTCCGGTCAGCCCATGCGTCGCGCGTCCCGAAGGGATCGTCGCCCTCGCGGATCGATGGACGGAGATCCTCGCGATACCGGCCCCGGTACTCGAAGTCGGGCGTGAACTGCGAGATGAGGGGGAAATTCGCTCCCGGCTTGAACTGGAACATGATGTTGTGGGAATACTCCGTCCGGTGGCCGATGAGGTCGTCGGGCTGCAGGACGCGGTGCTCCCGCATGCTGAAGCTCAGCTTGACCGATTCGAAGGGATCGTAGAGCGTCGACACCTCGTTGTCCCACTGCGCGTTGTAGCTGTACGGCCTGGCGACGAACTCGCCGGACGTCCAGGAGAAGGCCTTCTTCTTCGTCCGCGAGGCGCTCCCCGTATAGGTCAGGTTCGAAAGCCACCAGCGCCACTTGATCCCCCTGAAGAGGCCGAGCTGCCTGTTCTTCCTGAAGTGGACCGTGTAGTTGACGCTCCCGCTCGTCGTGTACGTCGTGTCGATGTTGCGGGGAGAGTTGGCCGTGCTCTTCGACCAGCTCATCGAGGCCTTGAGGTTGTCGAAGAGGTGCTTCATCAGCCAGTTGCTCGATCCCTTCCGGCTGAGCGAGACGCTGTAGCTCCGCGAGTTGTTCACCGTCCGCAGGCTGTCCCTGACCGCCTCGTCCTGGATCTCGATGTCGGAGCTCGGGAAGTACTTCGGCAGGGCCCGCGTCTGCGAAAGCTTTCCCGAGACGGGGATGTCGAAGCCGAGCGTGGGGATGACGTGGTTGAGCTTCGTCTTCCCCTGGATGTTGATCCCCGTGTTGGTCACGCCGCTTCCCGCCTTCTGCCGAAGCGAGCGGAACTCGGGACCGGTCCGCTGCAGGCTCGCGCTCAGCTGGATCACGTTGGCGAAATTCGCCGACATGCTGACGCGCTCGGCGTGGTCGATGTCGCGCCTCACGCCGCCGAGCTTGATGTCGTTGAGATAGACCTTCCCCTCGCGGAGAAACCGCCCCGTGTCGTTGCGGATGCCGGCGAAGAGGTAGCGCACCTTGAAGAAGGTCGGATCGCCCCTGACCCGGGCGACGTACGAGCGATCCGGATCGACGACGTCGCCGATGACGGCCGACACGGTGTCCTCAATCTGTCCGATCTTGAGGTTGGTCAGGTCTGCCAGGTCGACCGTCGCGTAGACCCAGCGGCGGATGTCCTCCTTCGAGACCGGCACGCCGATCTCGTAGTAGTTGTTGCTGTCGTAGGCGAACTGGAGGAAGAACTCGTAGATCGTCTCCCCCGGCTCGAAGTCGTACGGATTGTCGACGTCGGGATAGGCGAAGAACTGCACTTCGCGGTACTGCTCGAAGTTCTGTCCCTCCCCGAAGAAGCGCTTCACCGCCTGGAACTGCGTCGTGTCGGGAAGGTTCTCGAAGCCGAGGAGAAGCGACTGCTCGCGGTTCTCGATCCCCTCCTCCTCGTCCACCGTGTAGGGCGGGCGGTAGAGGGAATCCGGGGCTTCCTTGTTGTTGATCGAACCGATCTCGGCGTCGAAGCCGGCGGGCGCGACGATCCGGACGCCCTCGAGATCGCGGACCCCGTTGAACTCCCACTGGTTGCCGACGATCTTCATCCCGCCGATCTCGACGAACTGCCAGCGGAGCCCGTCGAGCGAATCGGTCCTGTCGATCCAGACGCGCATGTGCTGGATCGCGTCCTGCCGCGGCTCCGAGCCGGTCGGCGAGACGAGCCTCGCCGTGGAGAGGTCGATCCGGTACATCCGCCAGGCCTTGACGAGGTTGTTGTCCTGGTCTCCCTCGTACCAGTAATCGGAGTAGCGGGTCTTGTCGAAGTCGCGCTGCACGTCGATGAGCGCCGCCGAGGCGAGGGGCACCTCGATCGTGTAGAAGGCGTTCGTCTCGTCGAGCGTTCCGTTCTTGTTGAGATCCTCCGAATCCTGGTAACCGTTCCGGCCCCGGCAGTTGATGTTCGGCGTGAGATCGAGGAGGGGATCGTACTCCTGGTTGATGTTGACGGGATAGAGGCAGCTCTCGTCCGAGAATCCGAAATCGTTGTCCGCCGCGTTCCAGAGCTTCGTCTCGGGATCGCGCTCGTCGTCCCATTCGCCGAGGTCGGGGTTGTGGTAATCCTCGTCGATGCGGCCGAAGTCGATATGGATGACCCCGCCGCGGCGATCGGCCTCCGGCTGGTAATCGTTGACCCAGATCTCGATGTACTGGGCGTTGGTCAGATCGAGCCCGCCGGGGAACCCGGTCATGACGCCGAACCACTTGTCGTCGTCGTTCACGCCGGTGGAATCGACCGCCCGCAAGAAGAGGGTCGTCACCGAGGAATTCTCGCGCGTGTCGAGGTCGGGATTCATGTCCCGCTTGCTCGTGACGAGGTACTCCTGCGTCTCGCGGTTCGGGTTGTACCACCAGAAATCGAAACCCGGCACGTCGTAGAGATCGCGCATCACGTAGGTCTCGCCCGACGGATCGTTCGGATCGAGCTGGAGCGCCGGGCTCGCCTCGTACCAGGACCGCCGGAGGAGGCTGATCTGGTCGGCGTCCTCGATCCCCTCCATGTCGTCGATGAACGCCTCGCCCTTCGTGTTCGGGTCGGGAATGGAGACGGCGATCTCCCCCGCCATGTTCAGGCTGCTCTGGAGATCGGTGTCGACGAGGGGGAGGAGATTGGCCATCCAGGTCATCCACCGCGGGTTGAAGCTGAAGTTGCCGTTGATGTCGGCCGCCATGTTCTTCGTCGGCTCCTCGCCGAGGCGGGGCTTGTACCGCGGCGTGCCGACGGAGTTGTAGAGGAACGTCCCGTTGATGCGGGAGTTGGAGGAGAGACTGAGCTCGCCGCCGACGCCGAGGAGCGAGGTCTTTCCCCCGCCGACGAGGGGCTTGTACTGGTAGTTGACCGTGACCTTCGAATCGGGGGTCATCTCGTTGACGATGTCCCCCTTGAGCGTGATCTGCCCGAACCCGTAGTCGATCTCGTAGTCGATGCCCCGCGAGAGCCTGGTGCCGTCCACCGTGACGGACTCGCTCCCGTCGATGATGTCGATCGCGGGGAGCTGGAAGCTCTTCTGGCTCGCTCCGCCGCGGACGACGAGGTCGAACTGGTGGTCGCGCTCGATCTCCGTGCGGTTCTCGTTGTTGTAGATGATCGGCCGCAGCGGCAGCTCGCCGAAGGCGAACTGGTTTTCCGGCGGCAGCGTGTCGTTGAGGTAGGACCGGACGACGATCTCGGGGATGTCGAAGGGCTCGGGCCAGGGGAACATGATGTAGCCGACGTCGAGATTGAGGATCGCCGGGTCGTCGTCGATCCGGGTGTCCGCGCCGGCGCTCGGCGGCGTCGTGTTCTCGTCGATCAGGTCGAGGCCGAAGATGCGCAGGTAGCTGATCCCGAGGGAATCGACGTCGGCATTCTCCCGGAAGGAGCGGTTCTCGATGGAGACCTCGAGCGCGCGGGCGCTGACGTTCGAGACGCCGATCGCGTAGACGTTGCGCATCATCATCTTCCACGTGTTCGAGGCGGGCGTGAAATCGTTGTCGGGCGGACAGATCAGCTCTGCCTCGAGGGGCGCCGACTCGCTCCCGATCCCCGGGACGAGGTAGTCGCCGATCACGGTCTGCGTCGTCCCGTCGGTCATCCGGTACCGGACGGCGAGGGCCCGCCGATCGTCGAGGTTCTGGTAGAGGCGCAACCCGATGTACTTCGTGATCGATTCGGAGACGTACTGCTGGACGTAGTCGTAGTCGATCCCCCACTCGAGCTTCTTGAACCTGAGCTGGAGCCCGCCGCGAGACCGGTCGGCGTCGTCGATCCCGTCGTTCCCCGGATCCTCGAAGGCGACGATGTTGTACTTGGCCCCCTCGTAGGTGTTCTCCTCGTTGATGTCGTCGCGAAGGGAGATGAAGACCTCCACCTCGTCCGCCCCGCCGACGACGGCGTAGTTCTCGTAGAACCCGGGGTTCGGATAGAGGAAGTCCGTGCCGGGGCATTCCAGGTAGAAGTACTTGCGGCTCACGTACCCGTAATCCGGGATCCGCGTCTCCCCGGTCGCGCCGCCGGAGGAGGTATAGGTGCCCGAGGCCGTCTCCCCCTCCTCCTTCGAGGCGATCACGGTGAGGTCGAGGGGGCCGACCTGGGCCACCGCCTTGACGCCGAAGAGCCCCTTCGCCGAACCCGAGTAGCTGATCAGCTGCGCGCCGGTCAGGGTGAGATCCGTGTCGCCCATCTCGATGAGCTTGATGATCTCGTCGTCGAACCCCGTGTAGTTCAGCCGGACGCGGTTCACCGACGCCATCCCGCCGCCCGTCGAGGAATGATCGATCGCGACGTTGATCTTCTCCCCGATGTTGCCGTGGAGGTTGACGGTGAGCTGCTGCTCCATGTCGAGGTCGGGGAATTTCTGCTGCGACGGCCGCCCCTCGGTCTGCGGGCAGTTCGAGCACCAGTTGGATTCGCCGCCGATCCGGATGCTCTCGCGGCCGGAGACGGTGAGATTCGTCTCCTCGCCCCGCCCGATGATCCGTTCTATCTGCCGGGGAAGCGAGATGGGGATGTCGATGTTGATCAACCCCCGCCCGTGGCCGGCCTCGAGATCGCGTCCGAGGTTGTACTTGACGTCCTCCACCCAGACCGTCCGCCGCACGCGCTTTCGGACGCGGCGTTCGAGCTCGTCGACGTCGATCACCTCGACCCCGAGCGACGCCTCGATCTCGCGTTCGCGGAAGGCGAAGAAGGGTCCCTCGCGCGTCTCGGCGCGGATGAATCGGACGTACCCCGGCACGCTGAAGCGGAAGAGCGCGCCGGTGGCTTCGTCGTACTCGAGGACCTCGCGGCGCAGGTCGAATGTCGATTGCAGGAAGTTGGGGTAGAAGAAGCCGGGGTGGTCCTCGTGCGTCCCGATGAGGATCACGTCGAGCGGGAGCGCGCCGTGTTCGCTGATGTGGTAGCGGATCGAGAGGTCGCGCGAGATCCGTCCGAGATCGACCTGCAGGCTGTCGGCGCGCGCCGACGCGGCGAACAGGAGCCCCAGCGCGGCGCACATCGCCGCCGGCCGGCGCACCGAGGTCGATCGAAATAGCCGTCTACCGCAAGCCAACTCGTCCCACCCGCTCTGTCGACGTACCTGCTTCCGGCCGCATGTCCTCTGACGGGGACATTCGCCCCCCGATATGTCCACGAACGGATACACGCGTACCTCTCCCCCGCCGCCCGGTCCCGATGCCGAACAGGGGCTCACGCGCGCATCGCCGTCTCGCCAACACCGGACGGGGCAGGAGGTTGAGCGACAGAAGGGTACCGGCCCGCCGGTGCGGAGTCATCTGCGTCCGTGATCGATGCTGCAGGAAGCGTTCCACCGGGGGCGGCCGCGGCCCGTCCCGCTGGCGCCTCCGGGGAAAATCCGGTGCCGACCGCCCCGCCGATGTGTTACATATACGGTATGAGACCCTCGCTGCTCGATCGCTACATCCTTCGCAGCCACGTCGCCCCCTACGTGTTCGGCGTCGCCGTGATCACGTTCATCTTCGTGATGGACTTCATCTTCCGTTCGCTCGACATGTTCATCGGCAAGGGCGTCGACATCCTCGTCGTCCTCGAGTTCTTCGTGCTGAGCCTCGGGCACATGTACGCGCTGATCATACCGATGGCGGTGATGCCGGCGACCCTGATGGCCTTCGGCCAGCTCGCCGCGGAGAACGAGGTGACCGCAATGAAGGCGAGCGGCGTCTCCCTCTACCGCATGATCGCGCCGGTGCTCTTCGCCTCCGTGCTGCTCGGCGGCTTCCTCGTCTACTACAACAACGCCATCCTGCCCGAGAGCAACCACCGGCTGATGAACCTGATGATCGCCATCGGCAAGATGCGGCCGACGCTCGAGATCAAGGAGAACCTCTTCAGCGACGGTATCGAGGGATACACGATCTACGTGCGCGAGAAGGATGACCGCACCGGCGAGATCCGGGACGTGCTCATCACCGAGAAGAAGAAGGGGGCTTCCCCGACGACGATCGTCGCCGCCAGGGGACGGATGGAGTATCTCGACGACCGCAACGTCCTGCGTTTCGAGCTGGAGGACGGCGAGATCCACGAGATGCCCGACGCCGGCGACATCACCTCCTACCGGCGGACCTCCTTCAGGAACTTCACCCTCAACATCCAGGACGCCGACCGGTCGCTCCGGCGCACCGAGCGGAGCCACCGGGGCGACCGCGAGATGAGCGCCGGAATGATGCGGCGCCGTATCGAGGAGATCGAGGAGGACATCGCCGCGGTCGAGACGAAGATGCACCGCTTCGCCTCGCGGGAGATCCTCGGGAAGGCCGCCCTCGTCTTCCCCGAGTTCGCCGGCCCGGCCGACGAGGCCGCCGAACCGGTCGAGGACGGGCGGACGCCCCCGGCCACGCCACGGACCCGCACGATCAGCGATCCCGCCGGCCAGACGCTCGGCTTCCTCGAGACCCAGACGCACATCATCGAGTCGAACCGCAACCAGATCTCGCGCTACGGCGTCGAGATCCACAAGAAGTACTCGATCCCGTTCAGCTGCATCGTCTTCGTCCTGCTCGGCGCCCCGCTCGCCATCAGGGCCGGCAAGAAGGGAATGACGATGTCGGTCGGGTTCTCCATCCTCTTCTTCCTCGTCTACTACATGTTCCTGATCAGCGGCGAGAAGCTCGCCGACCGGCGCTACCTCGATCCGTGGCTCGCGATGTGGATGCCGAACTTCGTGCTGTCGGCGGCTGCCGCGTTCCTTCTCCACTCGACGGTCCGCGAGGCCCAGACGATAAACTGGGAGCGGCTCGACGTCCTGAAACGCTGGCGCAAGAGGACCCGGTAGACTATCATTCCCCCTGGTGCGCCCGCCGGGCGCGAGCGACGGGACTGCCACGTGAAGATCCACGATCGATACATCCTCCGGGGGTTCTGGCAGAACCTCCTTCTCGGCCTGATCGCCTTCACCGTGATCTTCATCACGGTGGACGTCAGCGAGGAGATCGACAACTACATCGACCACGACGCGACGATCGCGGTGGTCACCCTCTACTACGTCTACCTCGTTCCATGGATCCTCACGCTCGTCTTGCCCGTCGCCGTCCTCCTGGCCGTCGTCTTCTCGCTGGGAAAGCTCTCGAGGCAGAACGAACTCACCGCCTTCATCGCGTCGGGGCGGAGCTATCTCCGCGTCGCCGCCCCGATCGTCGTCTCCGCCCTCCTGATCAGCGCCGTCTCGGCGGCCTTCAGCGAACTCGTCGTGCCGCTCGCGAAGCGCCGGGGGGACCTCATCATGGCCGCCGACATCGAGGGGCGGACGCAGCGGGACTCCAACCGGTACCGGAAGGAGCTGCACTACCAGGGGGAGGGAAACAGGGTCTACTACGCCGAGAAGTACGACAAGACGCTCAACGTCCTCGTCAACGCCGTCGTCCAGGAGTACGACGGTCCACGGCTCGTGCGGCGGATCGACGCCCGGAAGATCTTCTGGGACGGCCGCCAGTGGGTGTTCATCAACGGCGCGATCCGCGAATTCGACGGCGACACGGAGCGGATCACGACCTTCGAGAACCGCCCGATGCCCTCGCTGGTCGAGCGCCCGGAGGACCTCGCGAAGGAGGAGGTCGACCCGGAGGAGATGAACTGGTGGGAGCTGCGCGACTACATCGACAAGGTCAGGCGCGGGGGCGGCCCGGTTGACAAGTACAAGGTCGACCTGTATTTTAAGTTCAGTTTCCCGTTCACCAACCTGATCTTCGCCGTGATAGGCGTGGCCCTCTCGTCCGCGAAACGAAAGCCCTCGATGGCGACGGGATTCGGCTTGACGCTGCTCGTCAGCTTCACCTACTACGGCATCCTCCGCATCGGGCAGGCGCTCGGCCACAGCGGCGTCATCCCCCCCCTCCTGGGAGCCTGGGCGGGGAACATCCTCTTTCTCGCGGTGGGCGGCGTGCTGCTCCACCGGGCGAACCGATGACGGAGGCGGAACAGAGATGACGAGACGGCGACGAATGTTCCTGGCGGCGGCCGTCGCCCTCCTTCTCCTGCCGTGCCTGGCCCCCCGGAACGTGGGGGCGGCCGGGGAGTCCTTCGCGGGGGAACGCGACGGCATCAGGCGCCTCCACCGGAGGGAACGCCTGGTCTTCTTCGGCCTCCAGTACCTCCTCAATCCCTACCAGCGGAAACAGTACCTCACCACCGCGGATCCGCGCGCGCGGGAGCGATGGATCGAGACATTCTGGGCCTACAACGATCCCACGCCGGCGACCGAGATCAACGAGAAGCGCCGGGAGCACGAGGCCCGGGTGGCCCTGGCGCGCCGCCTCTTCCGGAAAAAGACCGAACCGGGCTGGGACCGGCGCGGCGAGATGCTCATCCGGTTCGGTTTGCCGCGGTTCCGCGCGAAGGAGCCGGGAACGGTCACCTTCTCGGGCGAATACCCGCCGGCGGAGTTCTGGTACTATCCCTCGCTCGACATGGCGATCACCTTCCAGGACTACCTGCTGAACGGCGAGTACATCCTCGCGATCGAGAAGATCGGCCGTTCGTCGCGCGAGGAGCTCGACCGCCTCAAGGCGATCAACGACGTCTACAAGTACGACGTCCTCGAGTTCGTCGACAGCCGCGAGTGGGAGGACGAGGAGGACCTGAAGGACATCCTCTCCTTCAATCCGGACGACATCGACTACATGGCCGATCCCGACCTCCGGGCCCTGCAGCCGAAGGACCTCCTGGCCGAATGGGACAGGGAGAAACGGATACGCTCGGCGAACAACTTCTTCAAGTACGACCGGGAACGCGCGGCGATCTATTCCTTCGACCTCGAAAAGAACCTGCTTCCCGTCTATTTCGACGTCACCTCCTTCCGCGGCGGCCCGGGATCGATCCGCACGGAGGTGAACGTGGAGGTGCCGACCGCCGAGATCGGCTTCGACGTGGTGGACGGTGCGCGGCGCGGCCGGATCGAGATCCGCGTGCTCGCCCGCGACGCCGGCATGAACCCGGTCGCCCGGGCCGTCGACTCGGTGCAGGTCGTCGCGCCGGCCGACACGGCCTCGCAACCCGGTCTCGTCCCCGGCCAGGTGACCCTGACGCTCGAGCCGGGCTATTACCGCCTCGGGATAGAGGCGATCGACGCGGTCACCGGCCGCATGGGCGTCTACACGGCCAACCTCGAGCTGCCCCCGATGGACGGGCGTCTCGCCCTGAGCGACATCATGTTCGCCAGCCGCATCACCGGAACCGGCGACAACCCGCGGTTCGCCAGGGGAGGCCTCCAGGTCGTCCCCCACCCCATCCACGCCTACCGCATCCCCTTCCCCCTGACGATCTACTTCGAGGTGAGCGGGCTGGACACCGACGAAGAGGGCCTCTCGTGGTACGAGATCGAGTACCGGATCGTCCCGCTGGAGAAACGCCGCCGCGGACCGGTGTTCGCCGGGATCCCGCCGGCGATCTCCTCGAGCTTCCGGACCTCGGGCTACGGGGCCGACCAGGTCCAGCGGCTCGAGATCGCCACCGACAACCTCTGGAAGGGTTCGTTCGAGCTGCAGGTCACGATCCTCGACCGCCGGACGATGCAGTCGGTCGAGAAACGCGGCCGCTTCTCGGTCCTCGAGTGACCGGGCGGCGGCGCATCGGCACGGGGGGGTACGATCATGACGCGTCTCACCGTCCTGCGTTTCGCGGGCGCGGCCCTGGCATGCGCGCTCGCCGCGCGGCCCGCCGCCGGGCAGGGCTTCATCGAACGCTTCTCCGGCGAGACGGAACTCGCAGGGCGTCTCGACCACGACGAACGATGGTCGTACGCCGGCCTCCGCATCGTCATGAACGGCCAGCAGCGCCGCGCCTACCTCTCGATCGCGACGCGGCAGGAACGGCGCGACTGGCTCGATCGCTTCTGGATCGACCTCGACCCGACGCCCGCCACCGACCGCAACGAACGTCGCACGGAGCACGAGCGGCGGGTCGTCGAGGCGCGGAAGCGGTTTCCCGCGCAGCGCGAGCCGGGCTGGGACCGGCGCGGGGAGATCTTTATCCGCTACGGGGAGCCGGACGAGATCGTGGAGACCGAATCGCAGATCGGCGCGCTGGACAACCGGATGCCCGGCGAGGTGTGGTATTTCCACCGGTACGGCTTCCTCGTCTCCTTCCAGGACGAGATGCTGACCGGCGAGTACACCTGCTTTCTCGAGACGAGCGAGACCTGGCGATACCTGCTGACCCCCGGCACGGTGGGGGATTTCTTCCGCGACGCGGGGGAGGGGGTCTACATGCATCCCTTCTCCGCCAGGCAGACCCTCGAGATCCTCGAGGGGCAGCGCCGGGAGGACGACGTCAATTATGTCTTCCCCGCCCTGCTCCCGCAGCACGTCGACCCGGGGATGTCGGCGGCCGCCGCCCTCAACCCGGACATGCTCGATTTCGTCGCGGGACGGGAACTCCGCAGGATGCACCATGAGACCATGGCGCTCCAGGGTCCGTGGGAGATGGAGAAGGCCGAGAAGATGGCGCAGAACTTCTACGCGGTGGTCGCCCGGAAACCCTTCATCCACGACTGCGAGTTCGCGTCCCTTCCCCTCGGCGCCTTCTTCGACGCCGTCTCCTTCCGCGGCGGCCCCGGGCTGACGCGCACCGAGCTCCTCTTCGCCGTTCCCGCGTCCCGCGTCCTCTTCGTCCGCTCGCCGGAGGGCTGGCGCGGCGAGGTGGCGGTGCGACTGCTCGTCCGCGACAAGCATCTCGTCGAGGTGAGGCGCGAGAGCGCCGTCGTCTTCGCCGAGGCGACGGCCGACCGCCCCGAGCCGCCCGTGTGGCTCCCCGGCAGCCTCGTCCTCACGCTCGAGCCGGGCCGGTACCGGTTCGGGCTCGAAGCCTGCGATGCCAACTCCGACCGCCGCTCGGACTGCAGGATGAACGTCGTCGTCCCCGATTTCGAGGGGGACCTCGCCCTGAGCGACATCCTCTTCGCCTCCTCGATCCGCGAGACCGGGGACCCGGTGGCGTACCAGCGGGGAAACCTCCAGGTCGTCCCCCACCCCGTGCGGACGTACCTCAAGCCCTTCCCCCTCGTCTTCTACGTGGAGATCTACCATCTCGACGTCGACGGCGAGGGGATCGCGTTCTACGATGTCGAATTCACCGTCGAGCCGACGGCGAAACGCCGGTGGGGACCGGTGCTCGTCGACGACGGCGTCGTCGTCTCCTCGAGCTTCCGCACCTCGGGGTACGGCGCCGACCAGGTCCAGCGGCTCGAGATCGCCACCGAGACCCTCCCGAAGGGGGTCTTCCGGCTCGGCGTGCGGGTGACCGACCGCCGCACGCTCGCCGTCGCCCGGCAAACCGCCTGCTTCACCGTCATCGAGTGAGGCGGAAAAAAAACGGCCCCGGCGCGTGCCGGGGCCGTCTCGATGCGTGTCCCGCCCGAAATCAGGTCCCGTGCTCCCAGGAGGCGAGATACTTCTTCTGCTTCTCGGTGAGCTTCTCGACGCTGCAACCCATCGACTCGAGCTTGATCCGCGCGATCTCCCGGTCGATCTCGACCGGCACCGGGTAGACCCGCTTCTCCAGCTCGCCCTCGTTCTCCTTGAGGAACTCGCAGGCGAGCGACTGGTTGGCGAAGCTCATGTCCATCACCGAGGCGGGGTGGCCCTCGGCCGCGGCGAGGTTGATCAGGCGCCCCTCCCCGAGGAGGTTGATGCGCCTCCCGTCGGGCAGGATGTACTGGTCGAGCTCGTGGCGGATGCGCGTCTTGCTCCTCGCCATCGCCTCGAGGTCGGGGATGTCGATCTCGACGTTGAAGTGGCCGGAGTTGGCGACGATCGCGCCGTCCTTCATCAGCTCGAAGTGTTCCTTGCGTATCACCGAGATGTCGCCGGTGAGAGTGACGAAGATGTCGCCGTACGCGGCGGCCTCCATCGAATCGGTCACGTTGAAACCGTCCATGACCGCCTCGAGGGCCTTCACCGGATCGACCTCGATGACGGTGACGTTGGATCCCATCCCGCGCGCCTTCCACGCCGTCCCGCGGCCGCACCAGCCGTAGCCGAAGATCACGACCTTCGCCCCGGCGAGGAGCGTGTTCGTCGAGCGGAGGATGCCGTCGATCGTGCTCTGCCCCGTGCCGTACCGGTTGTCGAAGAAGTGCTTCGTCATCGCGTCGTTCACCGCGATCATCGGGTAGGCGAGCACGCCGTGCTGCTCCATCGAGCGGAGCCTGATGACGCCCGTCGTCGTCTCCTCGCTCCCGCCGATCACGTTCGCGATCAGGTCGGTGCGCTTCTTGTGGAGGGTGCTCACCAGGTCGGCGCCGTCGTCCATCGTGATGTGCGGCTCGATGTCGAGCACCGCGTTGATGTGGTCGTAGTAGGAATCGTTGTTTTCGCCGCGCACGGCGAAGACGGAGATCCCGTAGTCCTCGACGAGCGAGGCCACGACGTCATCCTGCGTGCTCAGCGGATTCGAGGCGCAGAGCGCCGTCTCGGCGCCGCCCGCCTTGAGCGTCCGCATGAGATTCGCCGTCTCGGTGGTCACGTGCAGGCAGCAGGCGACGCGGAGCCCCTCGAGCGGACGATCGGCCTCGAACCGCTTGTGGATCGTCTGGAGGACCGGCATCTGCGATTCGGCCCATTCTATGCGCATCCTTCCCTGCTCGGCGAGAGCCAGGTCCCTGGCGTCGTACTTCATGTGTCCGTCCTTTCGATGGCCGAATCGGCCGGCGTTGTCACACCCTGGACTTCAGCGCGTCGACGTAATCGGTCCGTTCCCAGGTGAAGTCCTCGTCCTCGCGGCCGAAATGACCGTAGGCGGCCGTCTTCCGGTAGATGGGACGGCGGAGCTTCAGGCGCTTGATGATCCCGCCCGGGGTGAGATCGAAGATCTCGCGGACGATCTCGGTCAGCTTCCCGTCGGAGACCCCGGTTCCCGTGCCGTTCGTGTCGATCATGACCGAGACCGGCTCGACGACGCCGATCGCGTAGGCGATCTGGACCTCGACCTCCTCGGCGAGGCCGGCGGCCACGATGTTCTTCGCCACGTGGCGCGCCGCGTAGGAACCGGAACGGTCGACCTTCGTCGGATCCTTGCCCGAGAAGGCCCCGCCGCCGTGGGAACCGAACCCGCCGTAGGTGTCGACGATGATCTTGCGGCCGGTGAGCCCCGTGTCGGCCGCCGGACCGCCCTTGACGAACCGTCCGGTCGGATTCACGAGGATCCGGTAATCGGAGTCGTCTATCTCGAACTCGGCGACGATCGGTTTGATGACGTGCTCGGTGAGACCGGCCCTGATCTTCTCGAGCGACACGTCCTCGTGGTGCTGGGTCGAGACAAGCACCGTGTCGAGCCGCTTCGGCGTGTGGTTCTCGTATTCGATCGTCACCTGCGATTTGCCGTCGGGGTAGAGGAACTCCAGCTCGCCGGCCTTCCGCACCTCGGCCATCTTCTTGACGAGGCGGTGGGCCATGTGGATCGTCATCGGCATCAGCACGTCCGTCTGCCGGCAGGCGAAGCCGAACATCATCCCCTGGTCGCCCGCGCCGCCGCGGTCGACGCCCATCGCGATATCGCCCGACTGCTCGTCGATCGAGGTGACGAGCGCCGAGGTCTGCCAGTCGAATCCGATCGCGGGATCGGTGTATCCGATGTCGCGGACGACGTTGCGGACGATCGTCCGGATGTCGACGTACGCGTCGGTATGGATCTCGCCGGCGACGAACGCCATGCCCGTCGTGACGAGGGTCTCGCAGGCCACGCGTCCCATGGGATCGGCGTTGAGGATCTCGTCGACGATGGCGTCGGAGATCTGGTCGGCGACCTTGTCGGGGTGTCCCTCGGTCACCGATTCCGATGTGAACAGATGTCTCTCCGCCATGCAGCTCCTCCTTGCGGATCGATTTTCAGTTTACGGGGTACATGAACATCACGTCCCGGACCCCCCGGGTCAAGCGAAAACTCACGAACGGTCGAGTTGCGAGTAGTCGCCGATATTGATCGAACTCCCTCGTCCCGTCACCTCGGCGAATGCGCCGATGACGGATTTCTCGAGAACCGCCTCCGAGACCGAACATCCCTCGTTGAGGATGGAATCCTTCACGATCGAACGCCTGATCTCGCAGCCGCGGGCCACCGAGACATAGGGCCCCACGATCGAATCCTCGATGATCGCCTCGTCGTCGATCCGGCAGGGGGCAACGACGATCGATCCGGCCCGCTCCGCCGGCTGCGACGACGCGTCGAGGAGGATCCTGTTCGTCTCGAGGAGGGTCTCCACCTTGCCGCAATCGAACCAGCCCTCGATCTCGTACGGGCGGAACCGGACGTTCTTGGCGTCGATCATGCGCTGGAGGGCGTCGGTGATCTGGAACTCGCCCTTCGTCGTGATCCCCTCGTCGATGATCTCCCGGCAGGCCTCGTAGAGGGGGGCCGAGTTCCTGAAGTAGTAGAGACCCACGATCGCGAGGTTGCCGACGGGCTCGTCGGGCTTCTCGACGATCCGCGTGATCCAGCCGTCCTCGACGAGGCAGATGCCGAACCGGCGGGGATCCTCGACCTCGCGCACGCCGAGGACGAAATCGCCCGCGGCGGGGATGCGGGAGAAATCCGTCCGTATGATCGTGTCGCCGAGGATGATGACCAGCTCGTCGTCGTCGGCCCAGGGACGCGTGAGATCGACGGCGTGGGCGATCCCCCGCTGCTCTTCCTGGACGACGAAATGCATCGGCAGATCGTACGTCGACTCGAGGAACGCGCGGATCTGGTCGCCCATGTACCCGATGATCGGCACGAGCTCGGTGACGCCCATCCCGACCAGCCCGTCGACGATGTGACCGAGGATCGGCTTGCCTGCGACCTCGACGAGCGCCTTCGGCGCGGTGAGCGTATGCGGCCTGAGCCGCTTGCCGATGCCGGCGACCGGGATGACGGCTTTCATCGGTCCTCCGTTCCGAGCAGGTCCTTGATTTCCTGGATCTTGTCGATCGGCGTGGGATCCTTGCCGTACTCGACGGCGAGGTAGACGCTCGCGACGTCGCCGAGGACGAGGAGCGAGAGGAGCCGCTCGAGGCGCCCCGCCCTGCCCGGCGGCCCTTCGCTGTCGAGGAGCGTCGCGCCGGCGCCGAGTGGCTCGAGCATCGCGTAGGTGGCGTCCATCCTTCTCTGCACGCGCGGATGATCGGCGGCATCGCGGAGCATCACGAGGAAGAATCCCTCCCGCATGCGCTCGGTGCTCTCCCAGCCCATGACCTCGTTGTGCCCCAGTTCGGGGAAGACGTTCGCGAAGGCCATCGACTTGCTGTTCTCGTTGAACTGGCATTTCCAGCGGTAGGGGAGGTTCGCCAGGAGCCCGCCTCCGCTGTAGACGAGGGGGATCCGGCCGTAGAGCTTCTTCGCCAGCTGGAGCGCGACGTTCCCCGCGAGGTCGGCCTCGAGCGCGTACCGCGACGCGATCTTCCCTGCGCGGTGAACCGCGCGGGCGACCGTCTCGTCGTCGACGTCCACGAGACCGTGCGCTGCGCCGAGGCGGAGCAGCGGCCCGAAGAGGTACCCGATCGCCGCGCGGGGCGGCAGCCCGCCGGGGATCGTGACGAGGGGCGTTCCGGCCCGGCGCGCCTCCTCGGCGAGACGGCCGCCCGAGGTGATCGCCACGGGACGGTTTCCCCTGAGCAGGGCGTTGTGGAAGCACTCGAGCGTCTCCTCGGTGTCGCCGCTGTAGGAGACGCAGACGAGGAGCGTGTCTTCGCCGACCCAGGAGGGAAGCAGGTAATTGCGGATGACATGGACCGGCGCCGGCGCGCCCGCCCCGGCGAGATCGCCGAGAAGCAGCCCGCCGGCCGCGGAACCGCCCATCCCGCAGATCGCCATCGGGGTCCGCCGCGAGGACAGGAGCCCGGCCGCGTCGGCCGCCGCCCGCCATCCCTCGATCAGCTGCCCGGGGCCGGCGACGACCGTCTCCAGCATCCGGCTCCGGTCGATATGATGGAACCTGTCGGCGCCTTCCGTTCCCATCGTCCTCTCCTTCGTCCCGCGGACGGTCGATCAGCCCTGATCCGGTTCGGTCTTCTCCCACTCGCGGATGAACTCGCCGAGCTCGGGGCGCTTCTCGCGGATGAAGGTGTCGAGAAGCTCGCGGATCTCGCCGGCGGTCGTCTTGCCGAGCGCCTTCCGGACGAGCGCGCGCGTCTCGTCGTACGTGATCGAACGGATGAACTTCTTGATTTCTGGTATGTGGTAGGGGCTCGCGCTCAACTCGTCGATCCCGAGGCCGATGACGAGCAGCGCGGCCCGGACGCTCGCCGGCATCTCGCCGCAGATCCCCACCCAGATCCCGTTCCGGTGGGCCGCCTTCACCGTGTCGCGGAGCATGCGCAGGATGCCCGGGTGGAGCGGATCGTAGAGATAGGAGATGCGGCTGTTGCCGCGATCGACGGCGAGCGCGTACTGCACGAGGTCGTTCGTGCCGATGCTGAAGAAGTCGACCTCCTTGGCCAGCTTGTCGGCCAGGGCCACGGCGGAGGGGGTCTCGATCATGATCCCGATCTCCACGTCGTCGCCGAGCGAGTACCGTTCGCGGCGGAGGTCGTCCCGCACCTCGTCGCAGATCGCCTTCGCCTGGCGCACCTCGTCGATCACCGAGATCATCGGGAACATGATCCGCACGCGCCCGTGGGCCGATGCCCTGAAGATCGCCCGCAGCTGCGTCCGGAAGATGTCCTTGCGCGAGAGGGTGAACCGGATCCCGCGCCAGCCCATGAAGGGGTTGGCCTCGGCCGTGTCCGCCGCCGCCCAGCGAGCGATCTTGTCGCCGCCGACGTCGAGCGTGCGGAAGATGACGGGATCGGGGGCAAGCTTCTTCACGACCTTCCGGTAGTACCGGTACTGCTCCTCCTCGCCCGGCAGCGTCGTCCTCGTGATGAAGAAGTATTCGGTCCGGAAGAGGCCGATCCCCTTCGCGCCGTGGCTGATGGCGTCGTCGATCTCCTCGTCGGTCTCGATGTTGGCCGAGAGCTCGATCGTCCGCCCGTCGAGGGTCACGGCCGGGTAGTCCTTGAGCGTGAGGAGCTCCCGCTCCATCTCCAGGAAACGTTCCTTCGCGTCCCGGTAGAGCGCCTCGGTCTCCGGCGTCGGGTGGAGGATCACCTGCCCGGTGATGCCGTCGACGATCAGCCGGTCGTAGGGCTTCGCCTGCCTGGCGAAGCCGTCGAGGCCGACGACCGCGGGAATCCCCTGCGACCTGGCGATGATGGCGGCGTGCGAGGTGGACCCGCCGATGTCGGAGACGAAGGCCAGGACGTACTTCTTCTTGAGCCCCGCCGTATCGGAGGGGGTGAGGTTGTGGGCGACGACGATCGCCTTCTTGCGGAGATTGGCGAGCCCCTCGACCTTCTGTCCGAGCAGGTTCCTCGTCACCCGCCGCTTGACGTCGCGGATATCCTCGGCCCGCTCCTTGAGGTATTCGTCCTCGATCTGCTCGAAGGTCGTCAGGTAGCGGTCGAGCACCTGCGTGACCGCCCGGGCGGCGTTGTAGCAATCCGACCTGATCAGCGAGAGCGTCTCCTCGACCATCGCCTCGTCGTCGAGGATCAACCGGTGCGAATCGAGGATCTTGGCGTGCTCCTCCCCCATCTCCTCCTCGAGGGTCCGGTGGAGCTTGTCGAGCTCGCTCTTGGTCTCCCGGAGAGCCACGCGGAAGCGCTCGACCTCCATGTCGATCTCCGCCTCGCCGACGCGTTCCTCGGAGACGGGCAGATCCTCGACATTGACGACGAAGGCCTCGCCGAAGGCGATCCCGGGCGAGGCCGGGATGCCGTTGAAGACCATTTCCTTCCTGTCGCCGCGTTCCGAATCGATCATCGTTCTTCCACGTTGAAACGGTTTGAGAACAGTTCCGTGAGAAAGGCGATCGCCTGCTTCTCGTCCGATCCCTCGGCGGTGATGTCGAGGGAAGCGCCGCATTCGGCGCCGAGACCGGCGACGCCGAGGATGCTCTTCGCGTTGACCTGCATCGAGTCCTTGGCGATCATGATCTCCGACTCGAACCGGTTCGCCGCCTTGACGAGCTCGCCGGCGAGACGGAGATGGATCCCGTTCTCGTTCCGCACCGTCACGGTGGCGCTCGTCATCGCGTCATTCCTCTTCCCGGGGACCGCGCCGGCCCGCCCCCGCTCATATCAGCAGAAAAGCCGCCGTCGCCAGGAACAGGATCGTCACCGCGGCGAGAAAGGAGACCCGTCTCGAGAGCAGGACCATGGCGAGGGCGACGGCCACGCCCCATCCCGCGGACCGGGGCCCGCCCAGCGCATGGGCCCTGCTGAAGACGATCGCCGCGAACGCGCCCGAGCAGAACGCGGCGCACCCGCCCAGCAGCCTCTGTTCCCTGAACAGGTGCGAAACGAGTTCCCGGCCCAGCCCCTCGCCCAGCCGCACGCCGATCAGATATCCACCTATCCGTGTTCGGAGATGGTACAGATTGTAGAGCGCGAGGAATAGGACCGGACCGATATATGAGCTATGAATAGCAAATATGCTGCCGATTGTCAATCCGAGCGGGAGGAGAATGACCTCGAAGAAATAATCCCCCCGGGCGGTGAGAACGGCCGCCAGGGCGTTCTTCACCCGCTCGACGCGCTCCGGCGTCACCTCCTCGCCGTCGCGCCGCCGCTGTTCGAGGTTCGTGACGACGCCGGCGATGTAGGATGCGAGAACGGGGTTCGCGTTGAAGTAGCCCCCGTGCCGGCGGACGAGATCCTCCAGCGCCTCCGCGTCGGTCGCCCAGCCCGGGAAGCGGGGGGCGAGGACGTGCAGGAGCCCCAGCCCGTCGAGGGTCTTCTCGTTGCGCGAGTTCTGGAGCAGGAAGAGCCGCCAGATCTGGTTCCAGTGGCGAAACACCCTCAGCCTCCCATCGTCAGCAGCAGGAACGAGAAAAGAAAACCCGCTCCGAGCCAGAAGACGCGCGTCCGCACGAGATGCAGGCGCATGAGGGCCCCCACGCCGATCGCCGGCAGCAGCAGGCCGAGCTGCGCCCAGGAATCGATTTGTCCCCCCGCCAGGGAGACGAGCGCTCTGCCCAGCGGCACGGCGAGGAGGACGATGGTGAACCCGTAGAGGAAATGCAGCGGCAGGAGGGACAGATGAAGCGCCATCGCCGTGGACCGGCGCCCCTGGAGATAGAGCCGCAGGGCGACCGGCGCGATCTCCGCCGTCAGGTGTCCCACGCCGCGGTAGACGACATGCCCGAGCCAGGCCGCGCCGAGCCCGACAGCGAGCGCGACGAAGAGGACGGCCCCCTGCGCCGCCGGATCCAGCCCGCGGGGCGAAAGGACGAAGACGGCCGCCGCCGCCGCCCCCGCCATGGGCAGATCGGGCACGTGATGCCCGCGGACGGTCACGTAGCCGAGAAACATCATCTGCATCAGCGAGCCGGCGAGGAATCCCTCGCCCGGCGCCCCGAGCGCCAGCCCCGTGAGGAGCCCGCCGACGATCGGCTGCGAGATCATGAAACGCAGCGAACTCCGGCTGTCGACGGCGAGGAGCCCGCCGATCGCCGCCGCTATGATCGCTTCCCTCACCCTCGGCCTTCCCCGGGTCGCGACGTCTTCTCGACGCGCACCTCGATTCTGAAGGATGCCTCTTCCCCGTCGGCGAGGTCGAGATCGAACACGGGGACGATCGCCGTCCCCTGGTAGACGCGCTCGAAGCCGGCGTCGGAATTCGAGACGGTCTCGATCGGGTATCGCCAGAAGAGAGCGGTTGGCTCGAAGCAAAACCGGGCCCGCAGGCCGAGCCACTCGTCCACCAGGGCCGCCTCGGCGACGTCGCGTTCCTCGCCGGTCGAGGCGAGCCGGCGATCCTCGATCTCGCGCCCGGGGATCTCCACGTACCGGTCGGGCGCGTCCCCGGCGAGAAAGGAGAAGACGCTCTCGACGGCGAACCGGCAGCGCAGGCCGCCTCCCGCCGCGCGCAGCGTCCAGCGGGCCTCGAGGCCCGTCGGCCCGAGCGGCGACACCCGTTTCTCGATCCGCACGTTTCGCGCCCCGTCGGCGGTCTCGACGAGCCCGTCGCGCACGAAACGAAGAAGCGGAAGATCGCCGCTCTCGTCGACGTCGAGATCCCAGACGGCCGAGACGAAGTTTCCCCGCTCGTCGCAGGCCGCCCGGGCGTAGTCCGCGAGGGTCGCATCCGCGTCGATGAACCGGTCGAGCAGGGAGTGCCGCGGAAAGCGGTCGTAGGCGATGATCTTCTCGAGGCCCGTTTCCTTGGCGGTGAGGACGTCGTGGATGCTCACCGCGCCGTCGGCGGGTCCGCCCGCGCCGAGATCGGCGAGCCGGGCGTGATAGATCTCCTCCCTGCGCGTCAGGGTGTCCGTGAGATTGAAGGCCGGCTCCCTCAGGTCGAATTCGCGCAGGGCCGCTCCGCGCCGTTTCATGACGATCTTCATCGCCGGCGTCGCCACGCAGACCTCCTCGACGCCGTCGCCGTCGATGTCGGCGACGCGGACGGCCGGGAGGTCGTTCCCCGCGCGCGCGGCCGTCTCGATCGTCTTCTCCGCCCCGATGATGTGCGTGAAGACGGCCGATCGCAGGTGGGGCAGGTAGAGCCCGCCGAAGAGCCCGTGCCAGTAGGCGCAGTTGCACTGGGCCTGGTAGAGATGACCGGCCGCCTCGCGCCAGGCGTCGTCCTCCCCCGTCTGTTCGCGGTGCGCGGCGAGCATGCCGCTCACCTCGAGCATCCGCTTGTGCATCCAGTTGCTCTCCTCGTACTTCACGAGGAAGTTGCGCCAGAATCCGCCGCGGACGAGGTCGGCCGTCTCCCCGAAACCGCCGTGGTCGTCGAGGACGCGCCGCGCCTCCCGCTGGAGCTTCTGCGCGGGAAGGGAGAGCGCCCATTCCATCATCTCGCTGTAGGACGCGGTGGGCAGGTAGACGATCCCCGCCGGCGGCTCGTCGTCGAGCACCCGCTCGAAGGTGGAGAGCCGGAGCCAGTCGCCCGCCCCGGTGAGCGCGTCGCAGAACCGCCGGAGCCGGCCCTGCCCGTAGCAGAGGTCGTGCGTGCCCGTCCACAGCCCGAACTTCTCGCCGTCGTCGGCGAGGACGACCGTCCCCCCGCCGTTCTCTTCCGCCACGCCGCGGAGATACTCGATCGTCTCCGCCGGATCGTGGAAGGGGATCAGGTACCTGAGCTTCTTGTCGATCGGGAAGACGTTCACGTAGGCCCCGTCCTCCTCGGTGCGGAAATAGCCGCGCATCTCGCCCGGGCGGAAACCGGTGCTCCTGAAATGGCTGTCGTCGACCACGACGTACTCGAGGCCGGCGTTGGCGAGGGTCCGCGGGAGGTGCGGATCCCAGATGCGCTCGGTGAGCCAGCAGCCGCGGGGCGGGCGCCCCGACCGCGCCTCGAGGTGGCGGCGCATCATGGCGAGCTGCCCCTGCCGGTCGCGCTCGGGGATGACGGTGAGGATCGGCTCGTAATAGCCGCCGCTCATCAGCTCGACCTGCCCCCGCGCGACCATTTTGTCGAGGAGCTCGACGTATTCGGGGTGCCGCGAGGCGAACCAGTCCCAGAGGATGCCGCTGTTGTGCAGCGCGAAGGGAATGTGCGGGTACTCCTCGAGCACCTCGAGGAAGGGCAGGTACGCCCGCTCGTACGCCTCCTCGATGACGTGTTCGAAGTTGCCGACCGGCTGGTGGTTGTGCAGTCCGAGGATAAAGGTGACCGTGTGCTTCATCGTCCGTGTCCGTTTCTGTTTCGGAGTGGTGCGGGGCGTCGGCCGCTCCGCGGATCAGACGACCCGGGAGTTCAAAACCACCGGATCGCGATCGGGTAACGCCTGCGCCTCGAGCCGGATCCCGCGCTTGACGAGCTCCCGCATCGCCCGGCGTTCCTCGGCGTCGAGATAGACGTCGTCCATGATCTTCTCCTTGCCCTCGGCGTAGTGGAGCCCGCCGACGTTGACCAGTTCGACGGGAAGGCCCAGGTCGACGAGGGCGAGAACGCTCCCCGGCTCGCGGACGAGCAGGATCACCTTCTCCTTGTCGAAGACGCCCCCCGCCGCCCGCCGTGCGGTCTCCTCGAGGGAAAGGATCGAGACCTTGATGTCGGAAGGCACGGCCGTCCCGTACAGGTTCCGTTCCCACTCGCTCGCCGCGACCTCGTCGTCGGCGACGACGATCCGGTCGGGGTTCATCACGCGCCCCCAGCCGATCACGACCTGCGCGTGGATGAGGCGGTCGTCGATGCGCAGGAGCTCGATCATCCGTCCCCTCCTCCCATTTGGAGCTCGACGCGCCGGATGCTCTCCTTGCCGCGGCCGAGGATGTGTTCGATCATCCGGTCGAACTCCATCGAATCCTTCTTCGTGAGGAAGTCGAGCAAGAGCGGCAGGTTGACGCCGCTGACGACCGTGGTCCCCGGCATCTTCTCCGCCGCCCGCATGCTGTTGATGCAACACGAGCCGCCGAAATAGTCGACGAAGACGACGATGCGCGCCCCCGTGCACTCGCCGGCGATCCGCCGGATACGGCCGACGACCTCCTCGTTGCACAGGTCGCTCCCGGAGATCGCGTAGAGTCCGGCGCTCCGCCCGACGATCAGCTCGGCCGTGCGCAGAAGCTCGCGCCCGAGGGTCCCGTGCGTCACGATGATGCCGATCGTGCCTTCGTGGTCGGTTCCGCAGCTCATTCCGTGTCGTGTTTCAGGTATCGTCTCGTCTTCCGGTCGCTCTCGATCATGTCCATCAGAGTCTGGTCGAGCCGTTTCGCCGCGTCGATGCCGTAGACCTTGAGCATGTGATTGAGGGCGATCGTCTCGGAGATCACCGTGATGTTCTTTCCCGGATAGATCGGTATCGTCACCTGGCGGACGTTGACGCCGAGTATCTCGTGCCGCTGCTCCTCGAGCCCGACCCGGTCCCAGTCCTTGTTGGGGTCCCAGTCCTCGAGATGGACGACGACCTCGATCCGCTTCTGGATGCGGACGGCGCGGATGCCGAAGAGGTCCATGACGTTGATGATGCCGAGCCCCCTGATCTCCATGAAGTGCAGGAGGTGCTCCTTGCCCCGCCCCATCAGCACGTCTCCCTGGCGGATGATCTCGACGACGTCGTCGGCGACGAGCCGGTGGCCGCGCTCGACGAGATCGAGGACGATCTCGCTCTTGCCGATCCCGCTCCTGCCGGTGAAGAAGAGCCCCACGCCGTAGACGTCGACGAGGGAGCCGTGGACGGTCGTCTGGGGAGCGAACACGCTCTCGAGATGGCTCGTCAGGCTGTGGATGAAGGGGGTCGTCGACATCGACGTCCTGAGGACCGGCACGCCGCGTTCCTCGGCCATCGGGAGCAGGTCGGGGGGCAGGTCGAGCCCCTTGGTGACGATCATGCAGCAGAGTCGCTCGGAGAAGAGCCTCGCGAAGGCCTCCCGCTGCTCCGCACCCGTGAGGGAGCGGAGAAAGAGGATCTCCGTCTCGCCGAGGAGCTGGATGCGGTTGTGGAGATAGTTCGCCATGAACCCGGTCAGGGCGAAGGCGGGGCGATGGACGTCCGGCACGGTGATGCCGATCGGGCCGGTATCCACCTCGGTGAGCAGCTCGAGGTCGAAATCGGCTCCGGAATCCTCGAGGAACTGCCGGACCGTGTATTCGTTCTCCACGACGCCCTCCCCCGCTCGGCGCTTCGCTCGCCGGGGAATCAGTCCGCCTCGCCGGCGGCGGGGCCGATGACCCCGTAATGCCCGTCGGGACGCTTGTAGACGAGGCTCAGTTTACCCGTTTTGACGTTGTTGAACAGCAGAAAATTCTCCTGCCCCCCGGTCATCGTCGTGATGGCCTCCTCGAGGACCATGTCGGGGATCTCGAGCGCGTACTGCTCGATCATCTCGAGGCCGCCGTCCGAATCGACGCTTTTCGAATCGAAGACCGTCTCGGCCTGCACGAGGAGCCGGGTCGACTTCCGGGGCTTGTGGTGCGTCGCGATGATCTTGCCCTTGAACTTCTTTATCTGCCGCTCGAGGCTCTTCGCCGCCTCGTCGATCGAGGTGTACATGTCCTCGGATTCTTCCTTCGCGGTGAAATCGTGCCCGTTGACGTGAACGTGCACCTCGGCGATATGACGAAACTTTTCCACCTCCATGATGACATCGACGTTGAGAATGCCCTCGAAATAGCGCTTGAAGCGCAACAGCCGCTCCGTGATATGGTCCTGGAGTTCGGCGCTCGAGTCGAAATGTCTCGCGGTGGTCGTCAATTTCATGAATCAATCCTCCTGCGGACGTCCGGCGTGACATCGGTCCTCGCCGACACGGCCGCCCCGGTGTCGTTTTCCTGGTAGGAGCTCCTCACGAGGGGCCCCGCCGTCACCTCGAGAAATCCCATCCGATAACTTTCGCGTTCGATCCGGGCGAAGCGTTCCGGGTGCACGTACTCGCGCACCGGTTCCTGTTCCATGCCGGGACGGAGATACTGGCCGAGGGCCGTGAAATCCACGTCCGCTCCGCGCAGATCCGTCATCGCACCGAACAGCTCCTCCTCCGTCTCGCCCAGGCCCAGCATGAAGGACGACTTGGTGAACACCTCCTTGTCGATCCGTTTCACCTCGGCGAGCAGCGACAGCGACCGATCGTAATCGGCGCCGCGCCGCATCGCCGGATAGAGTCTTCGCACGGTCTCCATGTTGTGGGAAAGGATGCGCGGTCCGGCCTCGAGCACGGTCTCGAGCGAGGTCCGCGAACCCTCGAAATCGGGGACGAGCACCTCGACGACGGGCGCGGGATCCAGCGCCCGGAGGGCCCGGACGACCGCCGCGTAGTGGCCCGCTCCCCCGTCGGGAAGATCGTCCCGCGTCACCGAGGTCACGATCACGTGCCGGAGGCCGAGCGTCCGGGCGGCCTCGGCGAGGGCCGCGGGCTCGCCCGCCTCGACCGGCGCCGGGCGGCCCTTGCGCACCGAGCAGAACCGGCAGCCCCGGGTACAGACGTCTCCGAGGATCATGAAGGTGACCTTGCCCTTCGAGTAGCACTCCGCCCGGTTCGGGCAGAGACCCTCGCGGCAGATCGTATGCAGCTTGTGTCTCCGGATGACGGTCTCGATGCGGGAGCACTGACCGATGACCGGGATGGGGCGCCGCAGCCAGGACGGGAGCCTCTCGGAGCGGCGTGAACCGGTGAATGAAGCCATCAGGCGAACAGACCCTCTCGTGTGTCTAGTACTGCTTCCGGTGCCGCGCGGGAAGAATGCCTTCCTGCTCGCGGTACTTCGCGACGGTGCGCCGCGCGATGATCAGGCCATCCTGCTTGAGGATGTCCGCGATCTTCTGGTCGCTGTATGGTTTCTTCGTATCCTCCTTCTCGATGATCTGCTTTATCCGCAGCTTCGCACTCTTGGCCGAGACCTCCTCGCCTCCCTCCGTCGAGAGGCTCGAGGAGAAGAAGTACTTCAGCTCGTAGACGCCACGCGGCGTCTGCACGTACTTGTTCGTCGTCACGCGCGAAACGGTCGATTCGTGCATGTTGATCCGGCTCGCCACCTGCTGCAGCGTGAGCGGCCTGAGGCAACTCGTCCCCTTCTCGAAGAACTCCCGCTGCTCGTCGACGATCGTCTCCATCACCTTGATCATCGTGCGGCGGCGCTGCTCGATCGTCTGGATCAGCCACTTCGCGTTCTTGAGACGCCCCTGGATGAACTCCTGCGTCTCCTTGCTGATCTGCGGGTTGTTCTCGAGCTCGCTCCGGTAGGACTGGCTGATGCGGAGCCGCGGCACGTTGCGGTCGTTGAGCATTACGATGTACTTCTCGCCGACCCGCTCGACGATGAGATCGGGGATGACGTACTTCGGCCCCTCGGCGATGACGTCGAGGCCCGGTTTCGGATTGAGCGTGCCGATGATCTCCGCCTGGGCCTGGACCTCCTTCAGCGAGATCTTGAGCTTCTTGCTCAGATCCAGGTACTTCTTCTGCTTGAACTCCTCGAAGTACTCCGAGACGACGCGGGCGGCGAGGGTGTCCTCGAGGCCGCGGGCGGTGAGCTGTATCATCAGGCATTCCTTCAGATCGCGCGCGCCCACGCCCGGCGGATCGAACGCCTGGATCACGAAGAGCACCCGCTCGGCGTCCTCGACGGGAACGTCGAACGTGCGGGCGATGTCCTCGAGGGAGCAGGTGAGATACCCCGAATCGTCGAGGCTCCCGATGATGTACTCGCCGATCCGGAGCGTCTGCTCGTCCTCGGTAACCAGCCGGAGCTGGCTCATGAGGAAGTCGGCGAAGGTCTGCCTCGCCACCGGCACGCGCTCGAGGAAGTCCTCGCGCTCCTCCTCCTCGGCGAAGCCGCTGCCCAGCCCGAAACCGGTCTCGAAATACTCGTCCCAGTCGATCTTCTCCTCGTCTTCCTCGTCCTTCTCCTTCTCCTCCTCCTTCGCCTCGTCCTCCATCATCTCCTGGACGTCGTCCACTTCCTCGAGAAGGGGATTCTGGATGATCTCCTGCTTGAGCACCTGCTGCAACTCGAGGGTGGGCATCTGCAGCAGCTTGAGGGCCTGCTGCAGTCGCGGCGTCATGACGAGCTGCTGCCGCATCTGGACGTTGAGGCCGACTTTCATTTCCATATGGATGCCATCCTGTCGTTACAGACGGAACGCCTCGCCGAGGTAGATCTCTCTCACTTCGGGGTCCGATGCGAGCTCGTCCGCGGTTCCGGAGCGCTTGATGCTCCCTCCATACATGATATACGCTCTATTGGTGATTGACAACGTCTCCCGCACGTTGTGGTCGGTGATCAGCACGCCCAGGCCGCGATCGCGCAGTTTCCGCACGATCTCCTGCAGGTCGGCGACCGCGATCGGATCGATTCCCGCGAAGGGCTCGTCGAGGAGGATGAAGGACGGATCGGTCACGAGCGACCGGGTGATCTCGACGCGCCGCCGTTCGCCGCCGGAGAGCTGGTACCCCTGCCGGTCGCGGAGATGCTCGATGTTGAGCTCGGCGAGGAGCCCCTCGAGCTTTTCCCTGCGCTCGCCGGACGCGAGCGGCAGGGTCTCGAGTATCGCCATGAGGTTCTGTTCGACGGTGAGCCGGCGGAAGACCGAGGCCTCCTGGGGGAGATAGCCGATCCCCCGTCTCGCACGCTTGTACATCGGGAGGCCGGTGATCGGATCGCCGTCGAGCAAGACCGTCCCCGCATCGGGGCGGATCATCCCGACGATCATGTAGAAGCAGGTGGTCTTGCCCGCGCCGTTCGGGCCGAGCAGCCCCACCACCTCGCTTCGCTGCACGTCGATCGAGACATCGTCGACGACGCGCCGCTTGCCGTACACCTTGACGAGCCCCCGGCAGGCGAGTCCGTTTGCCCCCGCGTCCGGGGCCATCGGTCGCTCACTCATCCGTCTCTCCCGTCTCCCGGTCGACCTCCCGGCTCACTGCCCCGTCCTCGTCGCGAAGGAAGGCCTTCACGTCGCGGAGTATCTCGACGTCGTCGAGATCCGGATCGCTGCGCAGCCCGTAGCCGGTCAGCACGTCCGTTGCCTTCGTGAACCTGACGAAATCCTCCGTGTGGATCTCGCCGAGCTTCTCGACCCAGACGAGGGTCTCCGTCTCCAGCGTGTATCCCTCCCGCGAGGTGACGACGACGTCCCCCAGCGCGGTCAGATCGTGGGAGACCTTGTTGTACTCCCCCTTCTCGGCCGTCAGCACCGAGGAGACCTCGCCGAACTCGTCGTAGAACTCGATCCGCGGCTCGTCGGTCACGAGCAGATTGCGCTCGTTGTAGACACGCGCGCGCGGCGCCCACAGCTTCCAGGTCACCCGCCCGGAGTCGCTCTCGGTCGTCGTGAAGTCGGCGAACTCCTGGTCGGGGATCTCGACCGCGCCGAGGGTCTGCTCCACGTCCTTCCGCCCGCAGCCGGACACCACCGCGAGGGCGGCGGCGACGATCAGGATTCCCCGTATGGCGCGTCTTGTCGTCATGGTCGGCTCTCCGCCGGGGCGAACCCGGCTCCTCTTCTTCTATGATGGTGCGTCCGGCTTCGGGCGGCAAGGCTCAAATCCCGCCGTTCGTCCGGGAAACGGGCCTGCCGGGAATTCCGCGCCGGCGGTCGGAACCCGGCCGCCGCCGCCAACCGGCGCCATGGCCCCGGCCGATCCGCGCGTCCCCGTAACAGCGGAATCGGCAACGGGATGCCGCCTTACCCGACAAGAGATACCACGCCGCACGCCCACTGTCAAGCAACAAGCGTGCCATCCAGAAAACCCTCTTTTCCACAAGAAGTTAGCGGGCGGGAATGAAACCGGCGCCTTCTACCGGAGGCCGGCGCGGACGATGTCGTGGATGTGGATGACGCCCACCGGACGGCCGTTCGCGTCGAGGACGAAGAGCTGCGTGACCGGTCCGGAACCGCCGAGTTCCATGTCCCGCAGCGCCTCGACGGCGAGCGTGCCGGCGGTCGTCGTCCGGGGGCCGGGCGTCATGAGTCCGCCGACCGGCTCCTCGAGCGCCGCGGGATTCTTCATGAGGATGCGCTTGAGATCGCCGTCGGTGACGATCCCGGCGAGGCGGCCCTCCGGGTCCGCGACGCCGGCGCACCCGAGGCGCTTTCCGGCGATCACGAAGAGCGCCTCCTTGAGGGTGGTCTCCATCGAGACGAGCGGCATGTCGTCGCCGGCGTGCATCAGCTCGGCGACGGTGAGGATCAGGCGCTTGCCGAGGACGCCGCTCGGATGGAGCTTCGCGAAATCCTCCTCGCTGAAATCACGCAGGCGGAAGACGGCGACGGCGAGCGCGTCGCCGAGGACCATCGCCGCCGTCGTGCTCGTCGTCGGCACGATGTCCATCGGGCACGCCTCCCGGTCGACGTGCGTGAGGAGCGCGACGTCGCTCTCCCGGGCGAGAACGGCGTTTGCCGCGGCGGTGATCGAGATCATCTTGACGTCGAGGGAGCGGATATGGGGCAGGAGACGGGTGATCTCCTCGTTGTTGCCGCTCTTCGAGACGGCGAGGAAGACGTCGTCGGCGGTGACCATCCCCATGTCGCCATGCATCGCCTCGACGGGGTGCAGGTAGACCGACGGGGTGCCGGTGGAGCTCAGCGTGGCGGCGATCTTCCGGGCGACGATCCCCGACTTGCCGATCCCGCAGACGATCGTCTTGCCCCGGCATTCGAGGACGAGCCGGACGGCGCGCTCGAAGTCCGTCCCGATCCCGGCGAGAAGCGAGCGGAGGCCCCCGATCTCGTTCTCGACCGTCTCGCGCCCGACGGCCGCGATATCCCCGCCGCCGCTTTCCGCGCTTTTCGACGTCGCCCGGCCGCGTTTCGTGTCCGTCATACCGTTTCCTCCCCGCCGCCGGCGCGGCAGGCCCCGGCCGCCTCGAAGAAGCGGGCCGCCTCCGCCAGGAGAACGGGCAGCTCGGCCAGGGGCAGCATCGCCTCGGCGTCGCAGCGGCAGGCGAGCGGGCGCGGGTGCGTCTCGACGAAGAGGCCGTCGCAGCCGGCGGCCGCCGCCGCGCGGGCGAGCAGCCGCGCGAGGCCGGGGCGGCCGCCGCTGCGGTCGCCGAGTCCGCCGGGGAGCTGGAGCGAATGCGTGGCGTCGAAGACGACCGGGGCGCCGAAGGGCCGCATCCGCTCGAACCCGGTGAAATCGACGACGAGGTTGTGGTAGCCGAACATCGTCCCGCGCTCGGTGACGATGACCTCGGACGCCCCGCCCGCCCTCGCCTTCGCGACGGCGAGCCCCATCTCCTCGGGGGAGAGGAACTGGCCCTTCTTGAGGTTCACCGCCCGTCCCGTCTCCGCAGCGGCGACGACGAGCCGCGTCTGCCGGACGAGAAAGGCCGGGATCTGGATGACGTCGCAGACGCCGGCGACCGGTCCGATCTCCTCGCGGCAGTGGACGTCCGTGAGGAGGGGAACGCCGACTTCCCGCCCCACGCGCTCGAGCATCTCGAGGCCCCGCTCGAGACCGGGCCCCGTGTAGGACTCGACCGAGGAGCGGTTGTCCTTGAGGTAGCTCGATTTGAAGACGTACGCGAATCCGTGCCGCTGTGCCTCGTCGCGGCACCGGGCGGCGATCAGGAGGGCGTCGTCCATGTCCTCGAGCGCGCAGGGTCCCGCGATGAGAAGCGGGGTACGCTCGGTGTCGATGATCCGGTCGCCGATCGTGATGGAGGACATCGCGGCTCCGTCGTCAGTCGCCGGAGAGGGCGCCCGCCGCCTTGCGGCTGCCGTCCCGCTCCTCCATGAGTTCCCTGGCGGCGGCGACGAGGCCGTGGAAGAGCGGATGGGGCCGCTGCGGCCGGGACTTGAGTTCGGGGTGGAATTGCGAGGCGATGAAGTAGGGATGGTCGGGGAGCTCGATCATTTCGACGAGATCGCCGTCGGGCGAGAGGCCCGAGACGAGCAGGCCGTGCTCCTCGAGCGTCCCGCGGTAGTCGTTGTTGACCTCCCAGCGGTGGCGGTGGCGCTCGTCGATCTCCGTCGTCCCGTAGAGGCGCTGGGCGAGAGAACCCTCCTTGAGGACGCAGGGATACGACCCGAGGCGCATCGTTCCGCCCATCTTCGACTTGCTCCGCTGCTCGAGCATCAGGTCGATGACGGGGTGCGCCGTGTCGGGCTCGAATTCCGAGCTGTGCGCCCCCTCGAGCCCGCAGACGTGGCGCGCGAACTCGATCACCGACACCTGCAGCCCGAGGCAGATGCCGAGAAACGGTATCCGCTTCTCCCGGGCGTAGCGGACCGCGGCGATCTTCCCCTCGATCCCGCGGTCGCCGAAGCCGCCGGGAACGAGGATGCCGTGGACGTCCTCGAGGAAGGCCTCCGCCCCCTTCTCCTCGATCTGCTCGGAATCGACCCAGCGGATGTTGACGTGCACGTCGTTCGTGGCGCCCGCGTGGATGAAGGACTCGATGATGCTCTTGTAGGCGTCGACGAGGTGGACGTACTTCCCGCAGACCGCGATGTCGACCCGCTCGGTCGCCGAGTAGATGCGGTGCACCATCTTCTCCCACGCCTCGAGGTCGGGCGGCGGCGTCTCGAGTTTGAGCTTCTCGCAGACGATGTCGTCGAGATGCTCCTTGTGGAAGCCGAGCGGCACCTGGTAGATCGACGCGACGTCGCGCGCCTCGATGACGGCCCGCTCCTCGACGTTGCAGAAGAGGGCGATCTTGCTGCGGATCTCGGGAGCCAGCGGACGCTCGGTGCGGCAGATCAGGATATCGGGCTGGATGCCGATCTCGCGGAGGCCCTTGACGCTGTGCTGGGTCGGCTTGGTCTTGAGCTCCCCCGCCGCCTTGATGTAGGGCACGAGGGTCAGGTGGATGTAGAGGCACCGGTCGCGGCCGACGTCGAGCGAGAACTGCCGGATCGCCTCGAGGAAGGGCAGCCCCTCGATATCCCCCGTGGTGCCGCCGATCTCGGTGATGACGACGTCGACCTTCTCGCCGTTCTCGGCGGCGAGGCGGATCCGCGCCTTGATCTCGTTCGTGATGTGCGGAACGACCTGGACGGTGCGGCCGAGGTAGCCTCCCTCGCGCTCGCGGTTGATCACGGCCTCGTAGATCTGGCCGGTCGTCACGTTCGATCGCTGGCTGAGGTCGCGGTCGATGAAGCGCTCGTAGTGGCCGAGGTCGAGATCGGTCTCGGCGCCGTCGTCGGTGACGTAGACCTCGCCGTGCTGGAAGGGGCTCATCGTCCCCGGGTCGACGTTGATGTACGGATCGAACTTCTGCAGGACGACGTTGAGGCCGCGCTGCTTGAGGAGCAGCCCGAGAGACGCGCCGGAGATCCCTTTTCCGAGAGAGGACACCACCCCGCCCGTCACGAAGATGTACCTGGTGTTCTCGCTCAACTCCACCTCGCGCCTGCTGGAATCCCCCTGCCGCCCTGATGTCAGGCCCACATTAACGCCCGGCCAGCAGTTTTTCAACTCTTTTTATGTCCCCGGGCCGGTCGACGCCCGCCGCGCGGGCGCGGCACCGCACGACGCGGATCGACACGCCGTTCTCGAGCGCGCGGAGCTGCTCGAGCCCCTCGCGCCGCTCAAGGGGTCCGCGCGGCAATCCCCCGTACCGGAAAAGGAAGGATCGGCGGAAGGCGTAGACGCCGACATGCCGGAGAAAGGCGCCCTTTCCCGACGGGACGGGCGCGCGCGAGAAGTAGAGGGCGTCGCCGCGGGCGTCGACGACCGCCTTGACGACGTCGGGATTCGCCTTCTCCGCGTCGTCGGCGCAGGGCGAGGCGAGCGTGCCCATGAGGATCCCGCGGTCGCCGAGCATCGTCTCGACGAGTCGCTCGACCCCCGCTACCGGAAGGAGCGGCTCGTCTCCCTGGATGTTGAGGACGATCCCGCAGGGGATGCCGGCGGCCGCCTCGGCGACGCGCCCCGTGCCCGACCGGTGGCGTCCGGTCATCCGCGCCTCGAAGCCGGCCGCCTCGACGGCGGCGAGGATCCGGCGGTCGTCGGTGGCGACGAGCGCGCGGTCGACGCCGCCGATGCGCGCGGCCCGTCGGATGACGTGCACGATCATCGGTTCGCCGGCGATCGTCGCGAGCGGCTTCCCGGGGAAGCGGGTCGATCCCCACCGCGCGGGGACGACGGCCAGCACGCGCGGTCTCCTCATCTGCGGTCCTTTCCGCGCGGACGAAACCGGTTGCCGCCCGGGGCGGCCCGCCCGGTCACTTCGCGTACTTCTTCTGCCCCTCCTCGTAGGCGTTGCCGCCGTGGCAGTCCTGGGCGACGACGAGCGGGAAGTCCTTCACCGCGAGCTTGCGGATCGCCTCTGCGCCGAGATCCTCGTAGGCGACCACCTCGGCCGCCGTGATCGACCGCGAGATGAGGGCCGCCGCGCCGCCGGTGGCGGCGAAGTAGACCGCGCAGTTCTTCTTCATCGACCCGACGACCGCGTCGGATCGAGCTCCCTTGCCGATCATCCCCTTCAGCCCCCGGTCGAGGAGGGCCGGAGCGTAGGGATCCATCCGGTAGCTCGTCGTCGGACCGGCGGAGCCGATCGCCTTTCCCGGCGGCGTCGGCGCCGGGCCGACGTAGTAGACGACCTGGCCCTCGAGGGGGATCGGCAGCTCCTCGCCCGCCTCGAGCAGGTCGACGAGCCGCTTGTGCGCCGCGTCGCGCGCCGTGTAGACCGTCCCGGTGAGCTTCACCGTGTCCCCGGCCCTGAGTTTCCGTATGTCGTCGTCTTTCAGCGGAGTCGTCAGTGCGTGTTCAGCCATCGTTCACCTTCCTGTGCGTGAAGGTCCCCCGTGTCCCGGTCAGAGCTCGACGTACTTGTGCCGCGCCGCGTGGCAGTTGATGTTCATCGCCACCGGGAAGGAGGCGATGTGCCGCGGGGCGGTCTCGATGTGGACGGCGAGGGCCGTCACGCGGCCGCCGAATCCCATGGGGCCGACGCCCGTCTCGTTGACCTTCACCAGGAGATCGCGCTCGATCTCCGCGTAGAAGGGATCGGGGTGCTCGCTGCCGATCGGCCGCAGGAGGGCCTTCTTGGCGATCTGCGCGCATATCTCGAAGGTGCCGCCGATCCCCACGCCGACCACGATCGGCGGACAGGGATTCCCCGACGCCTGCTTGACGCCCTCGAAGACGAACCGCTTGATCCCCTCGACGCCGTCGGCCGGCTTCATCATGGCGATCCGGCTCATGTTCTCGCTGCCGCCGCCCTTGGGGACGATCCAGAGCCGGAGCGCGTCGCCCGGCACGAGCCGGAGGTGGATGACCGCCGGCGTGTTGTCCCCCGTGTTGCCGCCCCTGACGGGATCGGCGAGAACGGACTTGCGCAGGTACCCGTCCGTGTAGCCCTTGGCGACGCCCGCGTCGATCGCGTCCTCGAAGAGGCCGCCGGTGATTTGCGCCTCCTGGCCGAGCTCGGCGAAGACGACGGTCAAGCCGGTGTCCTGGCAGATCGGCATCCGCTCCTCGCGGGCGATTCCGCTGTTCTCGAGGATCTGCCGGAGCACCTCCCTGCCCGCCGGCGAATCCTCGGTCTCGAAGGCCTTCTCGAGGGCCGCCTGGACATCCTCCTCGAGGACGTAATTGGCCTCCATCGACAACCGCGCGACGGCCTCGGTGATCTGTTCCGCCTTGATTTCCCTCATCTCGCTCCTCTCCTCTGCTGGGCCTACAGGGCCGGTTCAAGCAGGATCGTCCTCGTCTCCGCGGGCAGCGCGCCGGGATCGATGTCGATCGCGCTCGTGCCCGGCCGCTCGACGTTCCCGACGAGGTCGGCGAAGACGTCGGGCGGGGCGATCGGGAACCCGACCTTCTCCGTCTTGAAATGCATCGGCACGACGATCCTCGGCTTCGCCGCCCGCACGATGTCGAGGGCCGCGCGCGCGTCGATCGTGAAATGGCCGCCGACGGGGACGAGCATGACGTCGACGCCGCGCAGCGCCGGCATCTCATCGAGGTCGAGCGGGTGGCCGAGATCGCCGAGATGCGCGATCCGGAGCCCTTCGGCCTCGACGATCGACACGAGGTTCGCGCCCCGCTCGCCGCCCGACGACTCGTCGTGCCAGGTCGCGTGCGAGACGATGCGCACGCCGTCGATCTCGACCTCCCCCGCCGCGTCCACCACGGCGCCCGCCGCCTCGACGACGGCCGCCGAGCGGTGATCGGCGTGGTCGTGGCTGATCACGGCGATATCGTATCGGCCCCCGATCGGCAAGAACGCGAGGGCGCCGTCGTACGCCCCCGGCTCGTAGGGGTCGAAGACGATCCGCCGACCGTCGCCGAGGGCCAGCTCGAACGCCGCGTGTCCAAGGTAGGTCAGTCTCATGGTTTCCCCCCCCGCACAAAAAAAAGGAACCCGTCCGGCTGCATCGCCGGCCAGGTTCCCGATACTACAGGACGGGTGTTTCGTCGTCCATCACTGCGCGTTGACGCTCACCCGCTTTTTCGACCGTCCGAACCGTTCGAAGGAAACCACGCCGTCGACGAGCGCGAACAGGGTATCGTCGTTCCCCCTGCCGACGTTCAGGCCGGGGTGGATACGCGTGCCCCGCTGCCGGACGATGATGGTTCCCGCGAGGACCTTCTGCCCGTCGGCCCGCTTGACCCCGAGCCGCTGGGCATTGGAGTCACGACCGTTCTTGGACGAGCCGACGCCTTTCTTGTGTGCCATGCCAGATCAACTCCCCGGTGACGCCCGCTATGCGGATATTCCCGTTATCTTCAGGAGAGTGAACCCCTGCCGGTGCCCGGTCTTCCGCCGGTACTTCTTCCGGCGCTTCATCTTGAATACGATGATCTTGGGATACCGGTCGTGGCCGATCACCTCGGCGGTCACCGAGACCCCGTCGAGACGCGGCCGCCCGACACGGATATCCTCTCCGTCCGCATAGAGGAGGACGTCGTCGCACGTGATCGTGCTGCCGACCTCGGCGTCGAGGCGCGGCACGTGGACCTTCAGGTCCCGCTCCACCGTCACCTGTTTGCCGGCTAAACGAACGACTGCATACACCGCTCCATACCTCCTGCAAGCGAAAAGGAAGTATATTGATAACATCCAAACTGGCCGGAGTCAAGCGTAAAAAGCCCTTCCGCCGGCTCCGGCCGGCGGAAGGGGGGGCTTTCGCGGGCCCGGTGCGCGGGGACGGCCGGCGTCCCCCGAACGCGTCAATCGGCCGGCCTGCCTCCCGCCCGCTTGACGACCGACCAGCTCGCCGGCTGTACGCCCACCGTCGTCGGGTGGATCCACCCGGAATCGTAGAGCTTCGGACCGGCGTACCGGTCGCCGTCCCGGGCGCTCCAGAGGATCGCCTTGAGGGTCCACGAACCCTCCGGCACGTTGCAGGGCAGGCAGAACGGGCGCGTGACCGTCATCGTAACGCCCGCGCCGATCGTGAACTGGAGATCGTTGTCCGGATCGTCGTGGATGAGGAGGGTCGGATCGGCCATGTCGAGATCGTACCAGAGGGTGAGCTGCCGTCCGCTGTTGTTGTGCACCTCGATCGGCACGTCGATGCACTCGCCGCACCGCAGGGAATCCGTGCCGATCTCCCCCACGACGACCGTCGGCGGCTCGGTGATCGTGAAGGGATGCTCGTTCACGGCGATCCGCCCGAACTCGTCGCAGTACATGTTCACCTGGACCCGGATATAGCAGTCGTCCGAGTCGGTCAACGTCGGCACCACCCAGTTCCAGCCGCCGAGGTTGGTCATGCACCCCGTGAGCGGGAACCAGGAGCGCTTGCCGTCGATCGAGAGGTCGATCCAGGCCGTGTCCCAGAGATCGGGATTGTAGGTCCACCACTCGATCCGGCATCCGAGCCCGCACGGCCAGACCTCCCCCGGCAGGGAGGGGGATTCCAGGACGACGGAGTCCTGCCCCGCCGCCGGGGCGGCGAGGGCGCAGACGAGGATCGTCAGCAGCAGCAGTCTCATCCGGTCACCGTCCTTCGGACTTGATGCCGCCCCAGGTGGCCCGTTCGACGGCGACCGCCATCGGGTGGATCCATCCCGAGTCGAAGAGCCGCGGGCCGTTGTAGTCGCCGTCCTCCTCCCGGACGCCCCAGAGCATCACCTTGACGTTCCAGTCCCCCGACCGGTGCCCGTAGGGTATGCAGAAGGGGCGCGTGACGGTCATCGAGCCGAAGGGCGGGAGGACGAAGGGCATGTCGTTCTCCTCGTCGCTGAAGATCACGAGGGAGGCGTCGTACATGTCCACGTCGAACCACAGGTTCATCTCGAACCCGCCCCGGTTGACGATGTCGATCGTCACGTCGAAACACTCGCCCGAGGAGATCTCGTCGATGTCGATCGGGCGCACCGTCACCTGCGGGGGCACGGTGATGATGAAGGAAAAGTCGGTGGTCGTCGAGATGTAGTCGTAGAAGCATGTGGCGAGGTATTTCGAATGGATGCGGAGATAGCACTGCTGGGATTCGATCCCCGACGGGATCGCCCAGGTCCAGTGGCCGACGTCCGGATAGCAGTCCACGAGCAGGTTCCATGACTGTTTCGCGTCGTATGAGACCTCGATCTTGACCGCGTCGGGCGTGCCGATCAGGCGCCACTTGATCTCGCCGGGCAGGCCGCTCGGCCAGATCTCCCCCGGCGTGGAGGGGGAATCGATGTAGACCTGGGCGGCGGCCGCGACAGGGAGGACGAAAAGCAGCAGGAGGAACATCGGTACTCTGGCCATCGATCGACCTCCGTAGCGATATCGCGGGATCATGGGAAGGTGGGGGGACGCGCCTCGGATAAGATACTACTATCCGACGGATCGCGCAAGTGGCCGGTCGTTCTTCTCAGGAAAAACCGCGCTTCAGGTCCCGGTTGCCCTCGATCGACCTGATCTCGAAATCCTCGCGGTGCAGGCGCGGATCGTCGATGATCTCCACGTCGAGGCGGTAGCGCCCGGCCAGTTCCTCGATGTTCTCCCAGCGCTCCTCGCGCAGGAAGATCCCCAGGACGGGATTGACGGTGAGCCGGATCCCCTTCTCCTTGCGGCTCATCCCGATCCGCCGGATCCAGTGCTCCATCTTCATCGCCATCGACTCGATGCTCAGCACCTTGCCGCTTCCCGAGCAGTAGGGGCAGTCGTCGCTGTAGTAGTGCATCAAACTCGGCCGGACGCGCTTCCGGCTGACCTCGATGAGGCCGAGGTCGCTGACCGGCGACACCCGGGCCCGCGATCGGTCCTTCCGGAGAGCGCCGCGGAACTCGTTGTAGACCTTGCGCTTGTTCTCTTCCGTCTCCATGTCGATGAAATCGACGACGATGATGCCGCCGATATCGCGGAGACGGAGCTGGCGGGCGATCTCCCGCGCGGCGATGAGGTTCGCCTCGAGGATCGTCTCCTCCTGGTTCTTCTTGCCGGTGAAGCGTCCCGTGTTGACGTCGATCGTGACGAGGGCCTCGGTGTGCTCGATGACGATGTAGGCCCCCTTGCGGAGCCAGATCTTCCGCTCGAGCGTCTTCTCGATGTCGTCCTCGACGTCGTAGTGGTCGAAGATCGGCGCCTGCCCCCGGTGGAGCTTCACGCGCGGCAGGAGCTCCGGCGCGAACGTGCCGATGTACGACCGTATGCGGTCGAACTCCTCCTTGCGATCAATGACGATCTGGTTGATGTCGTCGGTCAGCAGGTCGCGCAGCGCGAAGACCGTGATGTCGACGTCCTCGTGGATCACCGTTGGCGGCGTGGCCTCCGCGATCCTGGCGCTGATCTCCTCCCAGCGCTTCTCGAGGTTGCGGATGTCCTCCCGCAGCGGCTCCTCCTCGACCCCCTGCCCCGCCGTCCTGACGATGACCGCCCCGCCCCGCGGCCGGATCCGGCGGACGATGCTCCGGAGGCGGGCCCGCTCCTTCCGCCGCTCGATCTTCTTCGAGACGCCGATGTGGTCGAGATTCGGCATGAAGACGGCGTACCGCCCGGGGAGGGAAAGCTGCGAGGAGACGCGGGGCCCCTTCGTGCCGATCGCCTCCTTGCGCACCTGGACGACGATCTCCTGCCCTTTCCGGAGCAGCGATTCGATCGGCGGGTACTCCCGGCGACGCCGTCCGCCGCTCGAATCGATGTCCAGCTCGTCGAGGAGCTCGGGGTCGAGCGAGTCGGTGGCGACGTCGCTCACGTGGAGAAAGGCGGCCTTCTCCTGCCCGATGTCGACGAAGGCGGCCTGGATGCCGGGAAGGACGGCGTTCACCCGTCCGTAGTAGATGTCGCCGACGCTCCGCCGGCTGTCCTCCCGCTCGATGAGGAACTCGACGAGCTGCCGGTCCTCGAGGATCGCGATACGCACCTCGCGCTGGGTGTAGTTGATGATGATCTCTTTTTTCATGTCCGTCGTCTCGCTGTCGTGTCGAAGCCCTTATTCTATCGATTCCACCGGATCCGCGAACCCGGTGTCCGTTCCGTATTCGATCCCCGTCCGCTCGATGCGCGCCAGCGGGACGATCCACGCCGGCAGCACGGCGGCGAGCAGGTCGGCGGGGGTCAGCCATCCGCGCTCGGTGCCGGGGACGACCAGGTCGACGAGGTCGTCGCCCGCGCCGGTCGCGACGCACCCGACCGTCGAGCGTTCCCGCCCCTTCCGGTCGACGACGACCGCTCCCCGGGAGAAGAGATCCTCCCACGCCGCCAGGACCGTGCCGGCGACGTCGGCCGGCAAATCGGCGCCGGGCGCCTCGCGAACCGAAAGCGATCGGGCGAGATGATACCACATCGCCTCCCGGCCAGAAACGGAATCCTCTCCGGCCAGGAGCGCGGCGGCGGCGAGCCGCGGCGGCTCGAGGTCGACGCGCCAGGCGAAACGGGTCACCGGGGAGAGCTTCGCCCGCCGCCGGTCGACCGGCCCCGCGCAGGCGGTCACGTGAAGCCCCTCGTGGAGGAGCCCCTCGAAGCGGGCCGGCGTCATCTCCGCCGGTCTGGTCAGCTCGATGTCGAAGAACTCCCGCGTCCCCTCGGCGCCCACGGGGAGCGGGGGCCCCATCGACAGGCGCGGCCGCGGGCGGAACCCCTCGGTGAAGGAGAGGGGCAGTTCCGTGCGCCTGAGGACGCGCTGGATGACGTTGATGAGCTCGCGGTGCGAGAGGAAGCGGATCCGCCCCCGCTTCTCGTACCGCACGCGATAGCGGTACACGGGCGCATCCTCCGCCTGATCGTTTGCCGCCCCGGGAGCCGGCAGGTTTTTCCCGGGGGAGATTGCCGGCGCGGTCGGCGCGAGCGGCGCGGCCGGCCCGGCGGGCGCGGGCGACGCGGCCGCCTCGCACGCAACGCGGTCCTCATCGTCCCGGCAGGCGTCGCAACCGTGGCAGCCGTCGGTCCGGCAGTCAGCGGTCAGCTCGCCCGCGACGGCGCGCTCGCGCTCGCGGCGCAGGTGGGCGACCGAGACGCCCTGCTCGAAGACGTCCCAGGGGAGCGGCGCGTCCGGGTCGCGGGGCCCGAGGAGTTCTTCCCGGTCGAGTCCCGCCTTCTCGAGGGCGCAGGCCCAGAGGTCGGCGCGGAAATGGTCCTTCCACGAGTCGAAGCGCGCGCCGATCCGCCAGGCGCGGACGATCGCGGGCCAGAGCGACCGGTCGCCGCGCGCCACGATCCCCTCGAGGACGCTGATCTCCGGGTCGCGCAAACTCAGCTGGACGCGCCGGTCGCGGATCCGGCCCGCGAGGAACCGCTCCTTTTCGGCGAACTCGGCCGCCGTGCACTGCCGCTCCCACTGGAAGGGGGTGTGCGGCTTCGGCACGAAGGGGGAGATCGAGACGTTGAGGCGGAAGCGCCCGCGCCGGCCGGGAAGCCCCAGGATGCGCTCGACGAGCCCGGCGATCCCCGCGAGATCCTCCCCGGTCTCCGTGGGCAGCCCGATCATGAAGTAGAGCTTGAGCACCTGCCAGCCCGCGTCGACGATGCGCCGGCACCCCTCGACGATCTCGTCGTCGGTCATCCCCTTGTTGATCGCCCGCCTGAGCCGCTCGGTGCCCGCCTCCGGCGCGAGCGTGAACCCCGACCGTCGCACCGTCGCCGAGGCGGCGACGAGGCGGTCGGTGATCGTCTCCGGGCGGAGGCTCGGGAGGGCCAGCGAGACGCGCCGCCGCTCGAGCTCGGGCACGAGGCGGTCGAGGAGGGGCCCGAGCGAGCGATAGTCCGACGTGGACAGCGACAGAAGGGAGACCTCGTCCCATCCGGATTCGTCGATCCCCGAGATCACCTCCGAGACGATCCGCTCGACGGGCCGCTCGCGCCGCGGCCGGTAGACGACCCCCGCGTGGCAGAATCGGCAGCCCCGCGTACAGCCGCGCATGATCTCCACGCCGAGCCGGTCGTGGACGACCTCGGCGGCGGGGACGATCGGGGCCGGCCGCTCCCCGCCGATGTCGCGGAACCGCCTCGCGCGGGCCCGCGGCGTGATTCCGTCCACGTAGACCCCCTCGACGCCGGCGAGCGCCCTTCGCCCGGCCCGGCGGCCGCGTTCGCCGCCGCGGGCGCCCGCGGCGAGGAGGCCGACCGCCTCGACGAGCGATTCCTCGCCGTCCCCGAGGAAGACGGCGTCGAGCGCGGGAATGAGCGGCAGGGGGTTCGACGAGCAGGGGCCGCCGGCGACGACGAGGGGGGCGTCGTCCGGGCGCGCGGCCGCCTCGAGGGCGAGCCCCGCCCGGTCGAGGATCGTCAGAACGTTCGTGTAGTGCAGCTCGTACTGCAGGGTGATCCCGACGAGGTCGAAGTCGGCGACGGGCGTGAGGCTTGCCCATGAGCGGAGCGGCTCGCCGGTCGCCCGCAGAAGATCCTCGAGATCGGGCCAGGGGGCGTAGGCGAACTCCACCCGGACCCCCTCCATGGCTGCGAGGCGGCCGTGCAGGATCCGCAGCCCCCCGTGGCTCATGCCGATCTCGTAGACGTCGGGGAAGACGAGGAGGACGTTGTACGCGCCCGCCTGCCAGCCCGGGCCGGCGTGCAGCTCGCGATCGATGTACCGCGACGGCTGGCGGACGGCCGGAAGGATGCCGTCGTCGTAGAGGTGAACGGCTCGTGTCGCCATGCTCGGCGCCCCTTTTCTACGCTTCCCCCCCGACGGTGATCGACGGAATGCGCAATGTGGGTTGTGCGTCGGCCACGGGCACCTGCTGGCCGTCCTTGCCGCAGGTGCCGATGTCGAAGCCGAGGTCGTCGCCGACCCGGTCGATCTCGCGGAGCACCTGCGGTCCGTTGCCGATCAGGGTCGCTCCCCTGACCGGCTCTCCGATCCTGCCCTTCTCGATGAGAAAGGCCTCGTTCACCTTGAAGACGAAGTCGCCGCTCGAGGTGTCCACCTGCCCGCCGCCCATCCGCGCCACGTAGAGGCCGCGATCGACCTCCGCGACGATCGCGGCGGGATCGTCCTCTCCCGGCGCGATGAAGGTGTTGCTCATCCGCACGATGGGCCGAAAGCGGAAATTCTGGCGTCGGCCGTTCCCGGTCGATTCGCGGCCCGTCTTGCGCGCCGTCCGGCGGTCGAGAAGGTACCCGCGCAGCACGCCCCGCTCGACGGACACCGTCCGCCGGGCGGGCGCGCCCTCGTCGTCGAATCCGTAGGAGCCCCGCCTGCCTGCGAGGGTCGCGTCGTCGATCACCGTGACGAGCGGGGACGCCACGCGTTCCCCGACCTTCCCGCTGTAGATCGACAACCCCTTTTCCGCGGCGTCTCCCTCGAGGCCGTGCCCGATGGCCTCGTGTGTCATCGTCCCGCCCGCGCAGCTCGCCAAGACGACCGTCATCGTCCCCGCCGGCGCGCGCCGGGCCCCGAGTATCGTCAGGGCGCTCTTTCCCGCCTCGGCGGCGAGCGCCTCGTGCTCGTCGTCATCGAATATCTCGAATCCCGCCCGCCCCCCGATGCTCCGGTAGGCGGTCTGGAGGTCGTGCCCGTCGGTGGCGATCGCCCGCACCGTGAAGACGATCTGCCGGCGCTCGTCGCTGACCGCGACCCCCTCGCTGTTGAAGATCGAGACGCGCTGGAGGGAATCGCGGCATGCGGCCTGCACCTGGCCGATCCCGCTCCCCGCCGCGCGCGCGGCCCGGTCGGCGGCGAGCACGATCTCGACCTTCTTCTCGACCGGCACGCCCTCGGCGGGAACGGCCGCCTCCGCGACGGCCGTCGCCGGCAGGCCGGGGCGGATCGCCTCTCGGCCGCCGCTGCCGCCGAGCTCGGCGAGGACCCCGCGGCCGATTTTCATGAGCTCCCCGCCGTCGAGCCGGTTGGAATAGCCGTAGGCCGTCCGGGTCCCCGTCGTCGCGCGGAAGCCGAATCCCTCGTCGAGCCCGCTCGTCACGCGCTCGACGCGGCCGTCCTCGCAGACGACGGCGTGGAGAAGCGTCGACTCGAAGAAGAGCTCGGCGAACTCCGCGCCGCCGGCGGTGCAGAAGGCGAGCGCGTCGTGTATCTCGTCGATCGGGGGCATCCGCATCGCCGTCAGCTCTCCTCGCAGCCGCCGCACCCGCACCCGTGCTCGAAGATGTCCTTGGGGTGGACGCCGTTGCGGACCGTCGGGTATTCGCCGGAGAAGCAGGCGGTGCAGTAGTTGTCCGGGTCGTCCACGCAGCTCCTCAGCCCCTCGACGGAGAGGTAGCGCAGGGAGTCCACGCCGAGGTAGCTCTCGATCTCGGCCGTCGAGTGGGTCGCGGCGATCAGCTCGCTCCGGTTCGGCGTGTCGATCCCGTAGTAGCAGGAGTGCGTCACCGGCGGCGCGCCGATGCGCAGGTGCACCTGGGCGGCCCCCGCCGCGTAGAGCATCCTGACGAGCTTGCGCATCGTCGAGCCCCTGACGATCGAGTCGTCGACGACGACGATCGAGCGGTCCTTCAGCACGCCCCTGACCGGGTTGAACTTTATCCGCACGTCCCAGTCGCGGGCGGCCTGCCGGGGCTGGATGAAGGTCCGCCCCACGTAGTGGTTCCGGATGAGGCCCAGTTCGAAGGGCAGCCCCGACGCGTTCGCGTACCCGAGGGCGATCGTGTTGCTCGAGTCGGGGACCGAGATCACGATGTCTGCCGGCGCCGGCGCTTCCTCGGCGAGCCTGCGCCCGAGCTTGCGCCGGATCTTGTCGACGTTCTCGCCGAAGACGCGGCTGTCGGGACGCGAGAAATAGATGAATTCGAAGATGCAGCGCGAGAGCCGCGGGGCCGGCTCGGCGAACCGCACGCTCTCGACGCCGCGCTCGTCGACGACGACCATCTCCCCCGGCTCGATCTCCCGCGCGTAGGTCGCGCCGAGGATGTCGAAGGCGCAGCTCTCCGAGGCGAGGATCGTCGCGTCGCCGAGGCGGCCGATGCAGAGGGGCCGGAATCCCCGCGGGTCGCGGGCGGCGACGAGCCGGTCCTTCACGAGGAAGATGAGCGAATAGGCGCCCTGCACGCGGCCGAGGGCGTCGGCGATCATCGCGTGGATCGCCCGGCGCTCGCTGCGCGCGATGAGGTGGAGGATCACCTCGCTGTCCATCGTGCTCCGGAAGATCGATCCGCTCTCCTCCATCTCGCGGCGCAGGGCGGCGGCGTTGACGAGGTTGCCGTTGTGAGCGACGGCGATCTTCCCGATCTTGCAGTCGACGAGGAAGGGCTGCGCGTTGACGATGTGCGACATCCCCGTCGTCGAATAGCGGTTGTGCCCGATGGCGAGATGCCCGCCGAGCCGGGCCAGCGTCTTCTCGTCGAAGACCTTCGAGACCAGCCCCATCCCGCGATGCTCGTGGACCTGCTCGCCGTCTGAGGTGATGATCCCGGAGCTCTCCTGGCCGCGGTGCTGCAGCGCGTAGAGGCCGAGGTAGGCGAGCTGGGCCGCCTCCTCGCTGCCGTACACGCCCAGGACCGCGCATTCCTCCTTCATCGGTCGCCCTCTTTCCGCACGACCGGCCCGACCGCGACGATCTCGTGCCGCTGGTAGTGGGGATTGAGAAGGAGCCCCTCGCGGCGGGAGCGCGTGACGGCCATCCGCTCGGCGAGGCCGACCGCCGCCGCGTCGTCCGCGGCCGACACGATGATCCGCCAGACCTCCCCGGCGGTCATCGAGAGGATCCGGACATCCTCGAGCCGCTCCCCGAGCCGCGCCGCGTACGCCGCCTCGCTCTCGGGGCGCTTCTCCCGCACGAGGAGATCGACGGCGCGCAGCTCCCCCCCGCCGGTCGCGCGGACGGGATAGTCCTCCTCGACGGCGAGGTCGCCGGCGCCCGCGCCGCCGGTCTCGCGCAGCCGGTAGAGATGCTTGTTCTGGTTCGTGAAGGCGCTGTCGAGGCGGACGGCGCGGTCGATCGCGTCGACGACCGCACCGGCCGAGGCGCCCTCGGCCTCCATGCGCCAGTAGCTGTATCGCACGAGCCCCCGGAGGGAATCGCCGAAATCGAGTTTTTCGGTCAGGGTCATCCAGGCCGTCCCGGCGACGAGATCGACCACCTTGAGCCGCACCCAGAGCTCGACGACGGTTTTCATCGCGATCCCCCCTTTCCCGCGGGGATCGAGGCGAAGAACCGGCGCCCCGGCCCCTCCTCCTCCATCCGCGTCGCCTCGCCGGCGGCCGCCCGGCGGCGCCGGCCCCACGGCCCGTCGAGGTCCTCGGGGACCTGCCGCAGCCACGAGGCGCGCTCGGGATGGGGCATCATCGCGAGGACGTTGCCCGCGGGGTTGCAGACGCCGGCGATGTTGCCGACCGACCCGTTCGGGTTGACGGGGAAGGACGGATCGATCTCGCCGCGCACGGTGCAGTAGCGAAGCGCCACCTGGCCGGCGCGTTCCATCTCCTCGAGGATCGCGGCGTCGTCGGCGACGAAGCGCCCCTCGGCGTGCGCGATCGGCACCGGCACGATCTCTTCGGGCGCGAAGGCGCCGGTCCACAGGCAGGCGCTCTTCTCGGCGCGCAGGTGTGTCCACGCGCAGTAGTATCCGGCCCGGTCCGCCATGACGTTCGGCGCGAGCGCGAGGTCGACCCGCTCCCAGTGGATCCCCGGGATGAAACCGGACTCGACGAGGACCTGCGCCCCGTTGCAGATGCCGAGGACGGGGATGCCCGCCGAGGCCAGCTCGCCGATCGTGTCCATCACCCGGTCCTTCGCCGCGACCACCCCCGCGCGGATGCGGTCCTGGTAGGAGAAGCCGCCGGGCAGCACGATCGCCGCCGCGCCCGCGAGGAGCGACGGATCGTCGTTCCAGCGGAAGAGCGCCGCTTTCCGCCCCACGGCCCGCACGGCGGCGGCCGTCTCGTCCTCGCAGTTGACGCCGGGGAACTGTATGATCGCCACCGTTCCCTCGAAGGAATTCGCCACTCCCTCTCCTTTCGATCTCCCGTATGTCGACCGCGCCAAGGCCCCCGCGTCACCCGACGCCGAAGATCCCGCGGCATGCGTTCATGTAGATATCGGCGAGCGCGGCCAGTTCCCACGCGGCGAGCCGCTCGTCGCCGGCGAGCACCTCGAGACGCGGCCGATCGACGATCCAACCCAGCCGGTGCAGGCGGACGCGGTTGCGCGCGCAGAGGGCGAGTATCTCGCGCTCGTTGCCCGCGGGCGTCTCGACGAGGAAGGCCCCGGTCTCGGCGAAGAGGACCGTCTCGGGGGGCAGCCCCGTCGCCGCGCAGAGCCCGGTCACGTCGAGGGCCAGCCCGAGTCGCCCTTCGCCGCCGCCGCCGAGGGCCATCTCGGCGATCGCCGTGAGGAGCCCGCCGCCGCCGACGTCGTGGCAGGACTCGACCATGCCGAGCCGGTGCATCTCGATCACCGCGGCGATCTGCTGCCGCTCGCGGACGAAATCGGCCCCGGGGACGTTCGCGCCCTCCGCGTCGTAGGCGAGCCGGTAGTACTCGCTCCCGCCGAGCTCGTCGCGCGGCTCGCCGACGAGGAAGAGCTCGTTGCCCGCCTCCTTCCACCGCATCGACCGGCAGCGGGCGTAATCCTCGACGACGCCGGCGCAGGCGATGATCGGCGAGGGAGGGATCGCCTTGCCGCTCTCGCCCTGGTTGTAGAAGCTCACGTTCCCCGAGACGATCGGGATCGGGTGCCCGGGATGCGACAGCAGGCCGATCCCCCTGCACGCGTCGCCGATCCCCCGCACCCCCTCGACGAACTCCCAGAAGACCTCGGGGATCTCGGGGTTGCCGTAGTTGAGGCAGTCGGTCATCGTCGAGGGGACGGCGCCGACGGCCGCGACATTGCGCGCCGCCTCGCAGACGGCGAGGGCGCCGCCGAGATAGGGATCGATCTTGCCGTAGGCGGGATTGCCGTCGACGGAGAAGGCGAGCCCCACCGGGCTGCCGGGCAGCGGGGCGATGACGCCGGCGTCGGCCTCTCCCGGCCGGATCACGGCCCGCCCCTGCACCTCGCTGTCGTAGTGCCGGAAGACGTGGTTCTTCGAGGCGATGTTGGGCCGGGCGAGCAGGGCGGGGAAATCCTCCTGCAGCGAGCGTTCCGGATCGCGCGCCGGCTCGTCGAAGACGCGCCGGCGGGGGGTCTGTTCGCGGTCGTAGGCGATCCCCGTCGTGATGACGTCGACGGCCGCCTCGCAGACCGTCTCGCCGCCGCTCGTGATGCGGTAGGTCTTCTCCCCGGTGACCTCCCCGATCACGAAGGCCCCCGCGCCGTGGTAGAGGTGCGGCAGCTCGTAGTCCTCGTTGTAGATCCTCAGGACGTCGTCGACCAGTTCCTCGGGAACGGCGAGGCCGTAGCGCTCCTGCGTCTCCGAGCAGGAGACGACGGCCGGCGGGAAGTGCCCCGCGGCGACGTTGACCCGGTCGAGATCGATCGTCACGCCGAAGCCGCCGGCGTCGGCGATCTCGCTCGTCACGCAGGCGATCCCGCCTGCGCCGAGATCCTTGAAGCCGATCGCGAGGCCGCGCTCGCGCGCCAGTTCGAGAACGCGGCGGTTCGCCACGGCGAGCACCCGCTTGAGGAAGGGATCGGGCACCTGCACGGCGCCACGGTCGGCTTCCTCCTCGCCGGCAAGGTCCTCCGAGGCGAAGGCGGCGCCGCCGAAGCCGGAGTCGTCGGTCGGCTTGCCGACGAGGATGATCCGGTAGGGGGTCGTCTGTCCCTCCTCGGGAACGCGGCTGCGGAGGATGTGCGATTCGCGCACGAGTCCCACCGCCACGACGTTCACGAGGCAGTTCTCGTCGTAGCCGGCGTCGAAGACGACGTCGCCGCCGAGGTTCGGCACGCCGAGCGGGTTGCCGTAGGAGGCGATCCCGTCGACCACGCCCTGTGCGATCGAGACGGAGAGGCGCCCGCGCCTGCCCGCCGGGTCGCCGAACCGCAGCGGGTCGAGCACGCCGACGACCTCGGCGCCCATGCAGTAGACGTCGCGGACGATCCCGCCGATCCCCGTGGCCGCGCCCTCGACGGGCAGCACCTGCGAGGGGTGGTTGTGGCTCTCGTGCGCGATGACGAGGCACCACCAGTCGCCGTCGCCCGTCTCGGCGAAGCGGACGATGCCGGCGTCCTCGCCCGGCCCCATGACGACGTTCGGCGCCGCGACGGGCAGAAGCTCGCCGAGGATCCTGCGGCTGCTCTTGTAGCTGCAGTGCTCGCTCCACATCGTGTTGAAGATCGTCAGCTCGACGATCGTCGGGTCGCGGCCGAGGAGCGAGACGACGCGCCTCGCCTCCCCGACGGTGAGGTTGAGCCCGTGCTCGGCGAGCAGGGCGGCGGCCGCTTCGTCCGTCGCGCCCCCGATGGGGATCGTTCCCTTCAGCACCGTCGTCGTTCCTTTCCGTTGGACCGCGCCGGCCGCGCGGCCTCGCCCCCCGGCCCGCCGTCGGGCCGGTTGCTATCCTTTCGTTCGTTTGCCGCCGCTTCCCAGCACGCGCCGGAAGATGAAATCGATCCGGTCGAGATGCGTTTCGACGTCGAAGACCGCCTCGACGGCGGCGGCGCCGCACGCGTCGAGCACGCGCCGGTCGGCGAGCAGCAGTTCCCTGAAGGTCGTCGCGCCCGTCATGCTCTTCATCGCCGCCCCCTGGACGATCGCGTAGGCGTCCTCCCGGCTCACCCCGTTCTCGACGAGCTTGAGGAGGATGTGCTGCGAGAAGACGAGCCCGCCGGTGGCGTCGAGATTCTCCAGCATCCGGCGGCGGTTCACCCGGAGGTTCGCCATCACCCAGGTGAACTTCTCGAGCATGTAGCCGAGAATCATCGTGGAGTCGGGCACGATCACCCGCTCCACCGAGGAGTGGCTGATGTCGCGCTCGTGCCAGAGGGCCACGTTCTCGACCGCGGCGAGGGCGTTCCCGCGGAGCAGGCGGGCCATCCCGCTGACCCGCTCGGTGAGGATCGGGTTGCGCTTGTGCGGCATCGCGCTCGAGCCCTTCTGCCCCTTCGTGAACGGCTCCTCGGCCTCGCCGATGTCGGTGCGCTGGAGCGAGCGGATCTCCGTCGCCATCTTCTCCAGCGAGGCCCCGACGAGCGAGAGGGTCGTCATGTACGCGGCGTGGCGGTCGCGCGGGACGATCTGGGTCGTCACCGGCGCGGGGCGGAGGCCGAGCCGCTTCATGGTCCAGCGCTCCACGCGCGGATCGACGTGCGTCATCGTGCCGACGGCGCCGGTCATCTGCCCGACGGAGATCTCCTCGATCGCCGCCCGGAGGCGCTCGACGTGCCGGTCGACCTCCTCGTACCACACGAGGATCTTGAGGCCGAAGGTGATCGGCTCGGCGTGGATCCCGTGGGTGCGGCCGACCATCGGCGTGCGCTTGTAGCGGACCGCCTGCCGCCGCAGCACGCTCCGCAGGCGGCGCAGTTTCGTCATGATCTCCCGCCCCGCGTCGCGCATCTGGCAGGCGAGGGCCGTGTCGAGCAGGTCGCTGCTCGTCATCCCCATGTGCAGGTAGCGGCCGGCGGGGCCGATGCGCGAGGACATGTCGGTGAGGAAGGCGATGACGTCGTGGCGCGTCTCCTTCTCGATCCGCTCGATCGCGGCCACGTCGAAGCCGGCCCGGGCGCGGATCTCGCGCGCCGCCTTCTTCGGGATCAGCCCGTAGGCGGCGAGCCCCTCGCAGTAGAGGACCTCGATCTCGCGCCAGAGGTCGTACCGGTACTCGTCGGTCCAGATGCGGGCGATCTCGGGAAGGGAATACCTCGGAATCAAGCCGGTCCTCCTTGTCGTTCGTCCGCTACGCGCCCCGCTGTTTCTCGACGAGCTCGAGATCCAGCTCGATCCGCTCGCCGTCGCGGAAGACGGCGATCGGCAGCCGGTCCCCCACGCGGAGCCCGAATATCGCCCGGTTGGCCTGGTCGAGCGTGCGGATCCGCATGCCGTTGACGACGTCGACGACGTCGCCCACCTGCATCCCCGCGAGCGCCGCCGGCCCGCCCTCGTCGACGCGCGCGATGAAGAGGCCCGTCTCGAAGGGCGCCCCCACCCGCGCGGCGATCTCCGGGGTGAGGCTGTCCACGTAGAGCCCCGTCCAGACGTAGCGGAAGCGGCCGTATCGTATCAGCTCGTCCATCACCATGCGCGCCGTGTTGATCGGTATCGCAAACCCCATCCCGATCGCCCCCTGGCCGCCGGTGAAGACGAAGGTGTTGACGCCGACGACCGCGCCGCGGCTCGAGACGAGCGGCCCCCCGGAGTTCCCCGGGTTGATCGCGGCGTCGGTCTGGATCATGTTCTTGAAGACGGCCTCGGTGTCGTCGCCGGAGACGACGTCGCGGTGCATGGCGCTCACCACGCCGAGGGTCACGGTGGGTTGCGTGTCGTAGAAGAGGTAGGGGAAGGGCGAGCCGATCGCGATCACCTGCTCGCCGATCTCCAGCTTGTCCGAGTCGCCGAGGACGGCGTAGGGCAGGTCGCCTCCCTCGATCTTGAGCAAAGCGAGGTCGAACTCGGCCGAGGCGCCCACGAGCGTCGCCAGCACCTCGGAAGAGTCGCTGAGGATGACGTAGATCTCGTCCGACTCGGAGACGACGTGCTCGTTCGTGAGGATGTACCCGTCACGCCTCACGATGAAGCCGGAGCCGAGGCTCGGGTACTTGCGCTCGACGACGCGGGGCGAGCGGCCGTAGTACTGCATCAGCCACTCGGTGGCCGACCGCGGCTGGGCGTAGACCTTGCGCGTCTTGTAGGCGGTGATCGAGACGACCGCCGGGGAGACGACGCGGCGGGCGGCGATGATCGCGTCGCCGCCGGCGAGCTCGAAGAGCGTGTCGCCGACGGTGAAGGCGGTCGGCTCCCGCTCGGCGGCCCGGCGGAACATCACGATCGAGACGACGAGCAGGGCCACGGACAGGCCGAAGAAGATCCCCATCGCGTAGGGCAGTACCCTCGACCATCTCGTTTCGTACGGGTGCATGGCTGACTCCGGCGGCCGGCGGGACGGCCCGGGCCGCCCCGTCCGCCGCGAGCGGTTACTTGCCGACCTTCTTCCAGTCGGCGAGGAAGCTCTCCACGCCGAGGTCGGTCAGCGGGTGCCTGATGAGCTGCTCGATCACCTTGTGGGGGATCGTGCAGATGTCCGCCCCGATGAGGGCCGACTCGTAGACGTGCTGGACGCTGCGGATGCTGGCCACGATGATCTGCGTGCCGAAGGAGTAGTTGCCGTAGACGGTGACGAGGTCCTCGATCAGCTGCATCCCCGGGTGGCCCGAGTCGTCGATGCGGCCGACGAAGGGCGAGACGAAGGTCGCCCCGGCGCGCGCGACGAGCAGCGCCTGGTTCACCGAGAAGCAGAGGGTGGCGTTGGTCTGGATCCCCTCCTCGTGGAACATCCGGATCGCCTTGATCCCCTCGCGGATGCAGGGGACCTTGATGATGATGTTGTCGGCGATCTTGCACAGATCCTTCCCCTCCGCGACCATCTTCTCCGCCTCGAGGGAGACGACCTCGGCGCTGACCGGCCCGTTGACGATCGAGCAGATCTCGGCGAGGATCTCGCGGTAATCCCCCTTCTCGCGGGAGATCAGCGTGGGGTTCGTCGTGACGCCGTCGAGGATCCCGAGCGATGCCGCGTCGCGGATCTGTTCGATGTTGGCGGTGTCGATAAAGAACTTCATGGCTCCTCCCCTGCGGGTGACGTGTCTTCGGCGGGCCGGTTCCGTCCGGAAAACCGTTATTATACAAACATCCCCCCACCCCCACAACCGATTTCGGCGCGGGCCACGCCGGGGGGCCGCGGCCGCCGCCCGGCGGCGGCCGCTCAGTAGCGGACCTCGACGAGATAGAGGGCGCGCGGGGGCAGGGTCGGCCCCGCCGCCTCGCGGTCGCGCGCGTCGAGGATCGCCGCCGTGTCGACCGGCTTCCCCCTGCCCGCGTCGAGGAGCGTGCCGGCGAGGATCCGCACCATGTTGTGGAGGAAGCGATCGGCGGTGAGTTCGAGGACGACGAGGGGCCCGGGCGTCGACACGTTTGCCCGGATCACGCGGCACCGTGTCGTCCGGGCGGCGCAGCCGGCGGCGGCGAAGGAGGCGAAATCGTGTTCGCCGATGAGGGGCCGGAGCGCGGCGCGCATCGCGCCGACGTCGAGCGGCCCGCCCGCGTTGTACGTCCGGCCGCGCCACAGGGCCGTCGGGCGGGTGATGAAGAGATACTCGTAGGAGCGCTCCCTCGCGTCGTAGCGGGCGTGGAAGCCGGGGGGGACCTCCTCGACGGCCTTCACGAGGATCGCCGGCGGCAGGGTGCCGCCGAGGGCGCGGCGGATCGTGTCGGCGTCGTGGCGCGTCTCCATCCTCGCGTGCGCCACCTGCCCGGTGGCGTGGACGCCGGCGTCGGTCCGGCCCGCCCCGACGAGGTCGACCGCGCCCCGGGCGAGCGGCCCGAGCGCGCGCAGGATCTCCCCCTGCACGGTCCGCTCGTCGGGCTGCACCTGCCAGCCGGCGAAACCGGCCCCGTCGTACTCGATCGTCAGCTTGAAGTTGCGCATGTCGCTCCGCCTGCGCTCGTCCGTTCTATCAGGCCCGCCGGCGGCTGCCCGGTCGGCCGGCGAGCCTGCGCATCGTCTCCTCAGTACGGCAGGTCGGTCTCGAGGGAATCGGCGTCCCAGCGCTCGAGGCGGTACTTCTCCGGGTGGAACCGGATCACCTGCCGCAGCCACGCCTCGCGGTAGCCCTCCTCCTTCGGCCGCCCCGGCTCCGTCTGCACGTAGCCGTCGTTGTATGTGCGGATGAGGTCGCCTGCCAGCTCGACGTACCGCTCGAGGTTGCGCGCCGCCACCGCCGCCGTGTAGTCGCCGAGGTAGTCGCGCGCCAGCGCCGGGTCGTCATTGTAGAGGGAGAGCGCCGCCTGCTCGACGGCGGGCTGCATCGCCGTCAGCCGCCCCTCGAGCTCCGCCTGCACCGCCTGGATGTCGGGCCGCATGAGCTCCCACCGCAGGTTGGCGTAGTTGGAGACGAAGTTGACGACCCACCACGCCGACTCCCACGAGAACTCGTCCATCGAGCCCTCCGCGAACGACGGGGGGATCCGGTCGGCGCAGGCGTAGAAGGGGGTGTAGACGGTGAAGTAGGAGTCGTCGACCCCGTACCAGAGGACGCCGCCGACGGCGTCGGGGAGCCAGGAGCGCGACTGCGACACGAAGGAGAACCCGGTCTGCTGCGTCGAGATCGGCCGCTCCCACGTGTAGTCGATGCCGTCGATCTCCCAGGTCATCGGGCGCCAGCGGTTCGGCGAGCCGAAGGGACCGGCGTCGACCCCCTCGCACATGTCGTAGGGGGTGCCCTCGTAGTGGTCGCGCATCAGGGCGAAGACGTCGTCGCGGGTGAGCTTCCCGTCGGGCTCGATCCACAGCGGGTAGGGCTCTGCGTCCTTCACGCCGCGGTGGTAGTCGGGTGAGAATTCCCGCGAGGGGGCCGCCCGGCGGAAGAGGCTCCACACCCGCGTCGCGCAATAGCGCCGCTTCTGCGGCGGCGCGGGGCAGTAGGCGTCGCTGAAGCTGAACGGCTTCCCGGAGGCGGGATCGTAGTAGCCCTTCTCGATCGCGAAATCGATCACGTCGGGGGCGTAGAGGCAGTTCTTCCCGTCGTGGAGGGGGAATTCGCGGATCACCGACTGGTTGGCGTGGGCGCAGATCGTCCCGTCGGGGATGCGGACGGCCACCCAGACGGCGCCGCGCCGCCCCGGCCCCTTGCCGCTGATCTCGAAGAGCCACGCCTCCTTCGGATCGCCGATCGAGATCGACTCCCCCGTGCTCGCGTAGCCGTACTCCTCGACGAGGGCCCCCATCGTCTCGACCGCCTCGCGCGCCGTCCGGCACCGCTGCAGGGCGATCCGCATGAGCCACCAGTAGTGGAGGATGCCGTCGGGGTCGCGCAGCTCCTCGCGCCCGGTGAAGGTCGTCTCCCCGATGACGAGCTGGTGCTCGTTCATCAGCTGGACGACGCCGTAGGTGTGGGGCACCTGCGCGATCTTCCCCATGAGCGTGCCGCCCCAGCCGCGCAGCTCGAGGGAGTCGCCGGGGGCGTGGTCGGCCGGGGGCGTGTAGCTCATCCGGGGGTGGAACTCCCCGTCGCAGGTGTAGGTGATCATCACGGAACCGTCGGCGGAGGCCCCGCTCGTCACGATCAGGTTGGTGCAGGCGTCGAGTGTCGCGGGGATCGCCACGAGGGCGGCGGCGATCGCGATGGCGATGCGCTTCATCGTCGGTGTCCTTTCGGCGGTGGTGTCGTCGCGGCCGGCCGCGGCCGGCCCGGCGGTGTCCAGTTACGATAACACCGCGGGGGCCGCCGGCGCAACGGTGCGGAGCGGGCTGGCGCCGGGAAGCGCCTCGCGGAAGGAATGAATCGTGAGCGTTCGTGGAGGCGCCGAGGAGACGAGGCGCCTCGGCTTCTCCATCACCGCAGCAGGACGAGGCGGATGGAGCGGGTCTCCTTCCCCGCCCGCAGGCGGCAGAAGTAGACCCCCGAGGCGGCGGGGCGACCGGCGTCGTCCAGGCCGTCCCAGCGGAGCTCGTGCCGGCCCGGGGAGAGATCCCCCGCGGCGAGCCGCCGCACGAGACGGCCGGCCGCGTCGTAGACGGCCAGGCGCGCCTCGGCGCGGGCCGGGAGATCGAAGACGATCGTCGTCGAGGGGTTGAACGGGTTGGGACGGTTCTGGTGCAGGGCCAGCGGCGCCGCCGGGATCGGCAGCGGGGCCGTCTCGAAGAGCACGCGCCGCTCGCCGGCCTCGATCGACTCGACACGCCACCGGCAGGTCGTCCCGGGCGTTACCTCGTCGTCGACGTAGGTGAACCGCCGGCCGTCCCCCGTCAGCCCGCCGGCCGGCAGGGCGCGGAATTCCGTCCCGGACGACCGCGAGACGGCGAACGCCGCGGCCGGCTCGGGAACAGCGAGGGTCCATTCCAGCAGGACGGCGTCGCCGCGCCGGGAGACGTCGAATCCCGCGAGGAGCACGGCGGTGAGTTCGCCGTTCGCGTGGACCCTGGCGGCGAAGACGTCCGAGTAGAGGCCGGCGAAGGCATGCCACGCGGCGAAGAGCCCCCCCGCGCCGTCGGAAACCGCGCAGGGGTATTCCATCTCGCAGTCGGTTGTCGAGACCGGGATGCCGTCGGTTGCCCAGCGGGGGGCGCCGTCGGAACCGATCCGCTGCGCGTAGAAATCGAGGTGGTTCTCCCGCTTGTCACGCCACGCGAGCACCACTCCTCCCTCCCCGTCGGGGGAAAGGAACAGGAAATCCTTCTGGTCGCCGGGAGCGGCGCAGACGGAGACGCCGCCGGCCGGCCAGAGGAGCGCGCCGTCGGGGCCGAGCCGCTGCGCAAAGATATCGTAGCCGCCGGACCCGGTCGCGGACCAGGCGACGACGAGGTCGCCGCCCGTCTTGACGATGGCCGGCCCGAACACGTCGGAGGGCTCGGCCACCGTCACCTCCGAACTCCAGACACCGAGGCCGTCGCCGTCGACGAGCTGGGCGAGGAGGGTCATCCCGGCGACCTCGATGTGCGTGACGAAAGCGGCGATGGTGTCGCCGGCGAAGGGGGCGATCCGGGCGCACTCGTCGGCGGCGAGGTCGAAGAGCTTCACGCCGTTCGCGGGAAACCGGATGGCGCCGTCCCATTCGACGTGCTGGATGCACGTTCCGTAGGGGCCGGTCCGCTGGTCGCACCACGAGATCGTCGCTCCGCCCGCGCCGTCCGGGGCGATGCCCATGGGCGCCAGGTAACCGGGGAACGCGCAGACGGGAATGCCGTCCGGCGCCCAGCGGCAGACGCCGTCCGAATCGACTCGTTGCGCGTAGACGTCTATCTGGGTGGCGGTGTAATCGCGGTAATCGGACCAGGCGAAGATGGCGCCCCCCGCGCCGTCGGCGACCCCGAGAAGATTCATGGCGGCGTTCGGCGCTCCCGAGAGCACGACGGCGCGCTCCCCCCAGCAGCGGTTCCCGTTTGCGTCGATACGCTGCACGTAGAGGTCGATGTTCTCGTTGCCGGAGCCGGACCGGTTGTCTATCCAGGCGACGATCGCGCCCCCCGTGCCGTCGGCGACGACGAGCGGAAACTGCTGGCTGCCCTCGACCGTGCATACCGGCACGCCGCCGGATGACCAGAGCAGGGTGCCCGACGCGTCGATCCGCTGGGCGTAGATGTCCCGCGAGGCTCCGCGCCAGTCATTCCAGGCGACGATCATCCCCCCCGCGCCGTCGGAGGCGATCGAGGGGTATTGCTGGTTGTACTCGTTCGTGCAGACGGCCAGTCCCGTCTCCGTCCATTCGCCGCGCGCGGCGGTTGTCAGGACGACGAGAAGCGCCGCGACGAGCGGCACGGCCCGGACCCGGCAGGCCCGTCGGCCCCGCCGCCCGCGTTCAGCGATGATCCCCGGCATGACTCCCTCCCTGCGCCGCCCGGTCGCCCCCGCGGACGATCACGGAAACGGTTGCGCATGCAGAACCCCGTTCGTGCCATCTCCCGAAATGGATAGAGCGCCGATATGATACCCTATCTTCCCGATGTCCGCAAGATGCCGCCCCCGCCGCCCGAGGTGAATCCCCTTGACTTGCCGGGGCCGGGCATGGCACGAGTCGTACCGGAATCCACGCGGGAGAAACGACCATGACACGACGATGCCCCTTCTCCGCGGCGGCAGCGACTCCCGCCGCGGTCTTCGTCCGCCTCGCGGCCGTGGCTTCGCTCGCCGCCGCGACGCTCCTCCTCGCGGACGCCGCGCCCGCCGCGCCGTCCGGGAGCCGCTACGCAGCGCTCCTCGCCGACCCGATGGTCACCCGGAAGCTCGCCGCCGCCGCCCTCCTCGAGGAGACGCGCTCGCTGAACGAGGGCCTCGTCGAGACCCTCGCCGGCGATCCCGACCCGCTCGTCCGCGTCCGCTGCGCGGAGGCGCTCGGCAGGATCGGTACGGCGGAGACCGTTCCCTGGCTCGTCAGTCTCGCCGACGACGAGGACGATCGCGTCGTCCTCGCCGCGGCCTTCGGCCTCGGCCTGACCGGCGGGGAGGCGGCCGTCGAGCCGCTGGGCGCGCTCCTCGCCGCCGGCCCGCCCGCGGTCAAGCAGGCCGCCGTGCGGGCCCTCGGCCGCTGCGGCGATCGTGCGGCCGTCCCGCTCCTCGTACCGCGCCTCACCGACTTCCACGGCTCGCTCCGCGCCGAGGCGGCGACGGCGCTCGCCTTGATCGGCGACTCGACCGCGGCCGGCGATATCGTGAAGACCCTCGACGACCCCTCGCCGGCGGTCGTCGCGGCGGGCCTCTACGCCCTCGGCCGTCTCGGAGCGAAAACCGAGGCGAACCGGATCGCCTCCCTCCTCGACCGCGACGACCTCGCGGTCCGCCGCCGCGCCGCCGAGGCCCTCGGCCGGCTCGAGGCGAAGGAGGCGGCCCCGGCCCTCGCGGCGCTCGCCGGCGGCGATCCCCTCACCGCGGCCGTCGCCGCGACGGCCCTCGGACGGATCGGGGGCAAGGAGGGCTCGCGCGGGCTCGAGCCCTTCCTCGCGGCGCCCGACCCCCTCGTGCGCGCGGCGGCCCTGCGCGCCATCGCCGAAATCGGCCGCGGCGACGCGTACGAGCACGTCCTGCCGCTCCTCTCGGACGCGTCGGAAATGGCGAGGCGCGCGGCGATCGAGGCGGTCGCGGCGACGGGGGGCGCGAAGGCCGCCCCGCGCATCCGCCCCTTCCTCGACGACGACGCCCCCGCCGTCCGGATGACGGCCGCCGCGGCGCTCGGACGCGCCGGCCAGGCTGGCGATCTCCCCCTCCTCGTCGACTCGCTCGCCTCGTGCAACACCCCGCTCGTCCGCGAGGGCGCGGCCACGGGGCTCGGGCGCTGGCCCGACCGCGAGGTGCTCGGCCGGCCCCTCAGGGAGGACACGAGCGCGGTGGACCTGCTCTTCGCGGCGGCGGACGACGACGACTGGGTCGTCGCCTCGACGGCCGTCGAGGCGCTCGGCCGCGTCGCTGGACCAACCGAGATCCCGCGCCTCGTCCGCATCTTCCCGCGGCACAACGACCGCGTCGACGGCGACCGCAAGCTCGCCGTGATCGAGGCCATCCGGACGATCGCCGCCCGCGGCTCGCTCCCCGACAGCATCCGGGCGCGCGGCGCCTCCTTTCTCCGTCTCGCCGCCGTCCACGCCGACCCGCGCGTCGCCGAGGCGGCCTCGAAGGCGGCGCCCCTCTTCGGCGAGCGGATCAGGGCGCGCCCGGCGGGCGTGTGGAAGCGCGGGCGCTCGCCCTGGCGCGAGCCCGCGCTGCCCCTCGGCCCGCGGTGGCTGCGCCTGCGCACCCAGCGGGGCGAGGTCGTGATCGAGCTATTCGGCGACGACGCCCCCGGGTTCGTCCGGAGCATCTGCGCGCTCGCCGCCGCGGGCTTCTACGACGGCCTCACGTTCCACCGCGTCGTGCCGGGATTCGTCGCGCAGGGAGGCTGCCCGCGCGGCGACGGCTGGGGCGACGCGGGCTTCTTTCTCCGCAGCCAGTTCAACGCGCACCCCTACGGGCGGGGCACGGTGGGGATGGCCCACGCCGGCCCCGACACGCCGGGCACGCAGTTCTTCATCACGCACTGGCCCCAGCCGCATCTCGACGGCCGCTACACGGTCGTCGGGCGGGTCGTCCGCGGGATGGAGGTCGTCGACCGGATCAAGGAAGGCGACACGTTCGAGGCGGAGGTGATCGAGGAGCCGCGATGACGCGCGAGACCTTCACCTCGAGATGGTCGCTGCTCCTCGCCGCCCTCGGGATGGCGGTGGGCACCGGCAACATCTGGCGCTTCCCCCGCGTGCTGGCGCAGAACGGCGGCGCCCCCTTCCTCGTGCCGTGGTTCCTCTTCCTCTTCCTCTGGTCGATCCCGCTCCTCATCATCGAGTTCGGCCTCGGCAAGAAGACACGGATGGGCACGATCGGCGCCTTCGGCTCGGTGGACCGGCGGATCACGTGGATGGGCGGCTTCCTCGGCTGCTGCACCCTCGCGATCACCTTCTACTACAGCGTCGTCACCGGCTGGTGCTTCCGCTACGCCCTCGCCTCCCTCGTCGACTGCCTCGCGCCGGGGGGCGGCGCGCCGGGCGGCGGCCTCTGGCGGGCCGAGACGATCGGCTACTGGCTCCGTTTCACCGGGAGCGGGTGGCAGCCGGTCGTCGCCCACGTCGCCGCCGTCACCCTCTGCGCGTGGATCATCCACCGGGGGGTCGTCTCGGGGATCGAGCGGGCCAACCGCATCCTCCTGCCCGCCCTCTTCATCCTCCTCGCCGTCGCCGCCGTCAGGGCCGTCACCCTGCCCGGCGCCGCCGCGGGGCTCGAGTTCCTCTTCCGGCCCCGCTGGGGCGCCCTGCTCGACCACCGGATCTGGCTCGAGGGGATGTCGCAGAGCGCCTGGTCGACGGGGGCCGGCTGGGGGCTGATCCTCACCTACGCCGTCTACCTGCGGCGCGACGAGGACATCGTCGCCAACTCCTTTCTCGCGGGGCTCGGCAACAACTCGGCCTCGCTTCTCGCCGCCATCGCCGTCATCCCCACCGTCTTCGCCGTTCTGCCCGTCCTCCAGGCCGCCGACCCCTCGGCCGCCGCGCGCCCGGCCGCCGAGGTGCTCGCCGACACGGGCCCCCTCTCGACCGGGCTCACGTTCGTCTGGATCCCGCGCCTCTTCGAACACATCGCGGGAGGACGCGTCTTCCTCTTCGTCTTCTTCCTCGCCCTCTCGATCGCGGCGGTCTCCTCCCTGATCGCCATGATCGAGCTCGGCACGAGGATCGTGATGGATTTCGGGCTCACCCGGCGGCGCGGCATCATCATCGTCGGCGCGGCCTGCGCCTTCTTCGGGCTCCCCTCGGCGCTCAGTTCCGGCTTCTTCCAGAACCAGGACTGGGTGTGGAGCATCGGCCTGCTCGTCAACGGCCTCTTCCTCGCCGTCGCCGTCATCCGCTACGGCGCCGAACGGTTCCGGCGGGAACTGGTCGATTGCCCCGACAACGACCTCCGCCTCGGGCGCCTCTTCACCGTGGCGGCCACCGTGCTCGTGCCGCTCGAGTTCGGGGCGATGATCGTCTGGTGGTCGACGCGGGCGATCCTCCACTACGACCCCGAGCGGTGGTGGGACCCCTTCCGCACCTTCAGCCTCGGCACGTGCATCTTCCAGTGGGGACTGCTCGTGGCGATCCTGCTCCTCCTCGACCGGCCAATCCGCCGCCGCCTCTTCGGCGACGCGCCCCGGGGAGGTGACGGAAGATGAGCGGCGCGGGGATCGCCGGCATGATCGTCGTCTGCGCGCTCGTCTGGGGAGGCTTCGCCGCCGCCCTCGTCGCGGTCAGCCGGATCGAGAGGCAAAAACGCCGGAAAGACTGACGCGGCGCGCGCACCGCTCGCCGGGGACAGGGGACGGGGAGACCGACGCGCCACGCCGCGCCGATTCGAGAGCGCCTCACGCCACGGGGGGGATATCCACGCCGAGGATCGAGGAGAGCAGCCGCCGCTGGCAGGCGAAGGCGATCGGCGGCAGGTCGCCGGGAGCGAACCAGCCGATATCGTCGGCGTCGTCCCCCGCAACCGCCTCGCCGCCCGTCACCTCCGCGCCGAAGAGCACGAGGAGCGTGTTGCCCCGGGGATCGTCGTGGCAGGAGACGGCCCCGATCACCGGTCCCAGATCGATCTCGAGCCCGGTCTCCTCGCGCACCTCGCGCACGGCCGTTCCGCGGACGTCCTCCTCGTACTCGATGTAGCCCGAGGGGATCGTCCAGAGCCCGCGGAACGGATCGAACCGGCGGCGGACGAGGAGGACGCGCCCGCCGTCGCGCAGCAGCACGCCGGCGGCGGGGGCGGGGTTGTGGTAGTCGACGAACCCGCAGTCGGGACAGCGCATGCGGATGCGTCCCTCCTCTTCCTCCACGGGTTGGAGCGCGCTGCGGCAGCGCGGGCAGTACTCGAAGGGCTCGGTCACTCCTCGACACCCTCCCACGGCACGTCCACCTGGACGCTGTCGGCGACCGGATCGAAGGTCATCCTGAGGAGGGCGAGCCGCCAGGCGCGGTCGACGACGTCGAACTCCTCGCCGTAGATCCTCGTGAAGACGGCGCCGAACTCCTCGGCCGTATTGATGCCGTCGGCGGCCTTGTAGAGCTCCAAGAACCGGTCCTTGCCGTAGCCGTCGATGAGGTACTTGACGAAGGAGGCCCACGCGGGAACGGTGATCGCGAACTGGGTTTCGACGAACTTCTCGGCCGGGACGATGTTGTGGAGGGCCGGCACCCGCCGGTCGATGATGAAGTTCTTCACGGGGCGGTGCGGGTTCCAGCCGCGCCACTCGCCGCGCATCACGAAGACGAAGCCCTTCGCCAGGCCGGGAGGCGGATACCCGTAGTCGACGAGGAGCATGTGGAACATCTCGTGGTCCTCCACCGGCGCGGCGGTGTTGAGCACCTTCTCCTCCCAATTCCGCCGCGGGCGGTAGCGCGTGGTGCCGAAGTAGTCCATGAACCGCTGCTCGGACGGGTACCAGTAGTACTTGATCTTGCTCTTCACCTCGAGGTTGTACTCGTCCTGGAAGTGATCGACCATGCGGGTCTCCTCGCTGACGGCGTTCCCGGGGAAGGGGTGCCCCTCGAGATGGTAGAAGGTGACGAACCGCGTCTCCTCCGCGACCCATACCAGTTCCTCCTCGAGCCGCATGCTGACGTCGTCGACGTAGAGGTGGCCGGTCATCTGGTTGATGATGCCCACCTCGGCCTCGACCGCGTTCTTGGGAACCGAGATCTTCCGCTCCTGGCGGCGCCACCCGGAGGTGCCGGCGCGGCGCTCGGTCCAGAGATCGGCGTAGTGGCGGTCGCTGACGCGCTCGCCGTCGCGGTCGTAGAACCGGACGTAGATGTTGGCGTTGTCCTCCTGCCCGCGGTTCCGCTTGATCCCCTCGCTGGCGACCTCGGCCGAGACGACGAGCGTATAGCCCGGCCGCACCGGATGGCGCTGCGTGAGGACCATGAATCGGTCCGTGTTGAAGAGCCCGCGGAGGAAGAAGGCCGACTCGCCCGTCTTCACGGGGTCGTTTGTGCGGCCGAAGCGGGTTATCACCTTGCCGTCGCCCGCGAAATGAACGATCTCCCAGCCGCGCGGCACCTGGCCGTCCCACTCCTCGAAGGAGGGGTTCGTCACGAGGTTGACGTTCGTGCGCACGGGCGGCAGGGGCTTCTCATCGATTGCCGCCTTCTCCCCGCCGCCGCAGGCGGCGACGAGGGCGAAAGCCGCGCAGATGGCCGTGGATGCCAGTTTCTTCGTTGTCGATCTCATCGCGTCCTCCTCGCCGGCGCCTCGGCCGGACCGTCGTCTCAGGCTTCCTTCTTCCTGTCCCTGCCGAAGCGTTTCCAGGCGGTGGTCATCTCGTCGAGGCGGGCCTGGACGAGATCGTGCACCGTCCCCTTCTGCCAGCGCCCGTTCTTGAGTCGGCTGCCCGCGCGCACGCCGGTGAGGATCTCGATCCCCTCGTCCACCGAGCGCACCGGCCACACGTGGAAGCGCCCCTTGCGGACCGCGTCGACGACCGCCTCGTCGAGCATCAGGTCGGGGGCGTTCTGCGCGGGGATGACGACGCCCTCGGTGCCGGCGAGCCCGCGCGCGGAGCATGTCTTGAAGAACCCCTCGATCTTCTCGTTCACCCCGCCGATCGGCTGGATCTCCCCCTTCTGGTTGATCGAGCCGGTGACGGCCACATCCTGCCTCACGGGCAGGTCGGCGAGCGCCGAGAGGAGCGCGTAGAGCTCCGTCGAGGATGCGCTGTCCCCGTCGACCCCGCCGTAGGACTGCTCGAAGGCGAGGCTCGCGCTCATCACGAGCGGGTTCTCCGCGCCGTAGACGCCGCGCAGGTAGCCGCCGAGGATCAGGACGCCCTTGTTGTGCGTCGGCCCGCTGAGGTCGGCCTCGCGCTCGATGTTGATGACCCCCGAGTTGCCGAGCCCCACCCGCGCGGTGATGCGCGACGGCTTGCCGAACATGTAGTCGCCGAGATCGTAGACGGAGAGCGCGTTCACCTGCCCCACGACGGCGCCGGCGGTGTCGATCATGATCGTCCCGTCGTCGATCCGCTCCTGGATCTTCTCCTCGTACATGTTCACGCGCGCCTCGCGCCCCTCGATCGCCCGCTGGACGTGCTCGCGCCTGATAGACCGGGCTGCGGCCTCGCGCGCGTGGTAGTCCGCCTCGCGGATGAGGTCGGCGACCTCGCTGAAGCGGGTGGATATCTTGTTCTGCCGGCCGGCGAGCCGCACGCCGTACTCGACGATCGCCGCGACGCCGTCCCGGTCGAAGCAGTGGAGGTTCTCCTTGGTGCAGAGCCGCTTGATGAACCCCGCGTACTGGCGGACGACGCCCGAGCGGTTGTCCACCTCGCGGTCGAAGTCGGCGCGGATCTTGAAGATCTTCCGGAAATCCTCGTCGTAGCCCTGGAGGAGGTAGTAGAGCCGCGCGTCGCCGATGAGGACGATCTTGACCTTGACGCTCATCGGCTGCGGCTTGAGGGCCGAGGTGGAGATGATGCTCCACGTGTCGTAGCTCTGTATGACGGCCTCGGAGCTCTTGAGCGTGCGCTTGAGGATCTGCCACACCCCCGGCTCGATGAACACATCGAGGGCGTTCAGCACGAGGTACCCGCCGTTCGCGCGGTGGAAGGAGCCGGCGCGGATGTTCATGTGGTCGGTGCGCGACCAGCCGTGAGGCGTGAAGTCGCGCTCGATGATCCCGAAGATGTTCTTGAGGTTGGGGAAGTTCTCGATGACGATGGGCGGCGCCCCCGTCTCGGTGTTGTCCACGATGACGTTGACGCGCAGCTCGCGGAAGGGATCCTCCGCCACGCCCTGCTCGGCGAGGGCGGCCTTCTGGCGGGCCTCGTTCTCGTCGTCGTCGGATTTGCGGAAGAGATCGAGCTGCTTCATGATGTGGCGCTCCGCCCCTCCGAGGACGTCTGAGAGGTGCTCGTTGCGGTAGCGCAGGTCGATCTCGCGGATCAGGTCGTGGACGACGGGCTGCACGGTATCGAGATCGAGCTTCTCGAGCTTCTGCCTGAGCGTCTTCTCGAGCTCGCGCAGCGTGGAGTAGACCTCCTGCATCTCCTCGGAGAGGCGCTCTGCGGCCTCCTTGAGCTTCTCGAGCTTCTCCGCGGGCAGCTTCCCCTCCTCGACGAGCTGCGAGACGTGCCCGAAATCCACCGCGTTGCCGTCGACGACCGGAACGAGCTGCGGGCGGATGATCGGCCCCACCTGGAGGCTCACCATGGCGAAGCCCTCCTTGCCGATCTTCGTCTCGAAGGAGGAGACCTTCTTCTTCTGCTTCGCCTGGAAGGCCTCGACGAGCTTCTTGCGCCGGTCCTGGTAGTACTCGGTGCGGAAGACGGCGGGGATCTGCTCCCTGAGCTTCAGCACGAGGTTGTCCATGTCGGCGGCGAGCCGCATCCCGTCCCCCGCGGCGAGCTCGATGATCGCCGGCATGTTGGGGTGGCGGAAGTTGTGCATGTAGCAGATGTCCGGGGGCACCGAGTTCTTGCGCTCGAGGCGCTCGAGGAGGTGCTTGATCGTCGTCGTGCGCCCCGTGCCGACGAGGCCGGTGATGAAGATGTTGTAGCCGCGGTGCTCGAGCTCGAGGCCGAGCTTGATCGACTCGAGCGCCCGGTCCTGCCCGATGATGTCGGTGCAGGGCTCGATATCGTCGGTTGTCTTGAACCTGAAGGCGCTCTTCGGGCAGCGCCATCGCAGCTTCGAGGCGGGCAGCTCCCGGTGTTTCCGCGTGGCTTTCATCGTATCCCTCCGTGGCGCCGCCGCGCGCGGCGGCGAATCCGCGTGCCTTTTCAACCGTTTGATGCGCAAATAGTTCCCGGCGGTCCGGGCGGAATCCATCCTACCGTCTTTGGGGAGGGGGGTCAAGGGGGATGGGACATTCCTGTCAATGCAAAAATACCATTAACTATTGGGGGATCATAATCAAAAGAATCGCCCAAGCAGAAACGGGTGTCAAAAAATTACCATAATTGTACACACAGCAATATTACGAAGGCTCATAATAACGCCAATATGTGACTATATCTTCAGCATATATCCACAGGATTTTGTCGATACCTGCAAAATATATTTCGATTTCTCCATCTAGATTTATCTTTCTTTTAATTTCCATAATCGCACATAAAAAGGAGCAGAGGTATAAGTACTGATCCTATCAGCTTTAAGAGTTCGCCGATTCCAAAAGCCCAAGATCTTTTACCATTCACGATGTCTTGCAGGTGAAACAGATCGCGGAGCTGATTAATATTTTCGGCCGTAGGCTGTGCCGCAACGTTATCGAAAGCAAGGTCGATTTGCTTCACAAGTGATTGCAATTTCGAATGTTTAATCTCCAACAATGTTTTATGAATGTTTATTTGGGGAAGAATGTAGTACAGGAGAATGATTGCACCGAAAATCATGACAATCGCCAGTATATACTCATTGATTTGCAAGCAGAAGAAGTACATGGATATTCCCAATATGTAGACTGACGAAGCTGTTAATGACACTTTCCATATCATGGAGGATGCTAATCGAAGAAAACTTGTTTTACTATCGAATATTGATGCCTTGATATTCACATCTTTCCCAAGTGAGTTAGTTAATCCAGCGATTCCCAGCATTGTCCAAAACATTGAACCGCCAAGAAAGCCTATGACAAAAATATTGAAAGATGAATAGATCTTCACGGTCATAGAATGAAAGACAGAGATATTAACAAATACATGCAAAAAGAAGCATATACTTCCCAAGAAAAGACCAACTAACATATTCTTTCTCGACCAAAATATGTTTTGATACCAATCAGATATCCATTCCTTGGCCCTGTCTTCTTCCTCGTTCAACAAGGTGGAAACGTTGCTAGCGATGTCATCCAGCAGCATTTCAAAGAAAACTACTGAATTTGCAATTGCTGCGATGAGTGCACTTTCGAGAGCCAGCAGGCGAAGCGTATTTGAGTTTTCACCGGAAAAGAAGACGAGAGCCCATCCTATCAGGAATAGGATACCTGCAATGATAATCCACGGCAGAGGAAAAGGTAATCGTATCAGCATTTGAGTCTTTGTTTGCCAAGCATCGTGCGATTCCTTGTATTTTGAATACTCGGTTCTTTTGTTTCCTAACACTGTCTTCTCCTTCTCACCGATTGCATAGTAGCCAGAACTGTGTATTCAGATAAGCAGCCCCCAGGTGCCGGATAAACATACCACAGATCCACTATGAATCAGGTAATTTCTTTCCGATCGTATGAAATATATTTGCAAGCAGTCGTTTACACTATTAGGCTGTAAGAAACTACGGATTAGTTAACTCGTCCACGTGAACGCCTTTGTCATATACCACCTCCAAACCATTTCCAAATCATTCTCGACTGCAATTTCCTGTAGAAATGGTAACGCCGTCTGTGCCATCGTGAATCGTCACCGCACGAAAGGACCACCGATGCCCCCGAAGACGATCCTCTTCCTCTGCACGGGCAACCAGGCGCGGAGCCAGATGGCCGAGGCGACGATGCGGCGGCTCGGCGGGGATCGCTACGAGCCGGTGAGCGCCGGCTCGGCGCCGAAGGACCGGGTCCATCCCCTCGCCGTCGAGGTGATGGCCGAGCGGGGCGTCGACATCTCGGGCGTCGTGCCGAAAAGCGCCGCTTCCTTCCTCGAGACCCCCGTCGACCTCGTCGTCACCCTCTGCGATTCGGCGCGGCAGGCCTGCCCCGTCTTCCCCGGGGCGCCCGAGGGCATCCACTGGGATCTCGAGGACCCCGCCGCGGCCGGAGGCACGCGCGAGGAACGCCTCGCCGCCTTCCGCCTCGCGCGCGACGAGATCGAGCGGCGCATCGAGCGGCTCCTGGCGGAGGATACCGGACACACACACGATCACGGAGGAACAGCATGAACCGAGGACACGCGCGACCGGCCCGCATGACGGCGATCGCCGCACTGTTGCTGCTCGTCGTCTCGGCCGCCGCCGCGAAGGAGCTCGAACGCATCGAGCTGCCGGCCCCCGACATGACGGGCGGACTGCCCCTGATGCAGGCCCTTTCCCTGCGCTCCACCTCCCGTTCGTTCAGCCCGAAAGAGCTTCCGGCGCAGGTCCTCTCCGATCTCCTCTGGGCGGCAACGGGCGTCAACCGGCCCGAATCGGGAAAGCGCACCGCCCCGACGGCCCGCAACTGGCAGGAGATCGACGTCTACGTCGCCATGGCGGACGGGCTGTTTCTCTACGATCACGCGGCGCACGCCCTCCTTCCGGTGCTGGCGAAGGATCTCCGCGCCGCCACGGGCACCCAGGAATTCGTCGGGGGCGCGCCGGTGAACCTCGTCTTCGTGGCCGACTACACGCGGATGGGCAAGATCCCGGAGGAGTACAAGGAGTTCTACTCGGCGACCGACACGGGATTCGTCAGCCAGAACGTCTACCTGTACTGCGCCTCGGCGGGGCTCGCGACCGTCGTCCGGGGGCTGGTCGACCGGGAGGAGTTGGCGAACGCGATGAAGCTCGGCCCCGAGCAGCACGTGATCCTCGCCCAGACGGTCGGGTACCCGGGAGACTGATCGCCCGCCGCGCGGCCGCCGGCATGCCGCCGAACGCCCGCCCCGCCCACGAAATGAGCGGCATCAACCGAAACGCCGATCCGCGGGCCCCGGCGTTGCACGATCCTTGCTAGGTAACCCTCTTGACTCGCCGGGGCCGTTCGCGTATACTCGTTTATCTAGGTCGTTATGATAAAAGTAGATACCTCATCCCGAAAAGGGGCCGCAGTGGATCTCTCGATCGTCATCCCCGCCTTCAACGAGCAGCAGAACATCGCGGCCCTCTACTCCCGGCTCGTCGGCGTCATCGAGAAGACCGGGCGCAGCTACGAGATCATCTACGTGGACGACGGCAGCTCGGACGGCACGATGCGGGAGCTGCAGAAGCTCTACGACGCGGACCCGCACGTGAAGGTCGTCGAGTTCCAGCGCAATTTCGGGAAGTCCTACGCCTATTCCGCCGGATTCGCCCTGGCGACGGGCGACATCGTGATCACGATGGATGCCGATCTCCAGGACGACCCCGAGGAGATCCCGCTCTTTCTCGAGAAGATGGAGGAGGGGTACGATTTCGTCACCGGCTGGAAGCACAGCGGCAAGAGCTCGGGCACGACCTTCGTCCTCTCGGTCATCTTCAACACGATGATCTCCCTCTTCACCCGGCTCAAGATCCACGACCTCAACTGCCCCTTCAAGGCGTTCAGGAACCACGTCGTCAAGAAGCTCAACATCTACGGCGACCTGCACCGCTACATCCCCATCCTGGTCCAGAAGGACGGATTCAGCATGGCGGAGATCAAGGTGTCCAACCAGCCGCGCCTGCACGGGGAGTCGAAGTACACCTTCAAGAAGTACCTCGTCAGCTTCTTCGATTTCATCACGATCTTCTTCATCTCGACCTACTCGGAGCGGCCCCTGCACTTCTTCGGCAGGGTGGGGCTGAGTTCCTTCGTGCTCGGCGTCCTTGTTGACATTTACGCCGTCCTGTGGTGGATTCTACGGAAGGCCAGCATCGACGACAGCCTGCCGACGCTGCTCCTGGGCATTTTGCTCATCCTGATCGGTGTCCAGTTCACGTCGATGGGCCTGCTCGGCGAGATGCAGCTGAGGAACCTGCGGGAGTCGAATCCGGAATCGAAGTACACGATCAAGCGGACGCTGACCCGCGACTGACGGCGGTCGGCGCTCGCCACACGGACCATCGAATCGCCCGACAGCACCCGGAACCAGGAGTCAGCACGTGACCGGCAGAAAAGAAGTCTTTCTCCAGGAGATCCTCGGCCAGGCGCCGCGCATCCTCGGGCAGCAGTGCCGCGTTCCCACCATGCGGCCCTACGGCTGCTTCGACCGGCCGTTCTGGAACTACGGCGACTACGGCACGCCCCGGACGCGCCGGCAGGAAGCGGTGCTCACCCTGGCGCTCCTCTACACCATCCAACACGAGGACAACATCTACTTCGGGAACCGCATGATCCTGGAGTGGATCAGGGCGGGGATCGACTTCTACTCGAGGATCCAGCTGCGGACCGGCGCGTTCAACGAGCTCTACCCCAACGAGTTCAACTACACCTCGACGGCGTTCACGAGCTACGCGGTCAGCGAGTCGCTGATCCTGCTCAAGGACGAGCTTCCCGCGCGGCAGGCGTACATGGACACCCTCCGCAAGGCCGCCGCGTGGCTCAGCAGGAACGGCGAGCCCCTCGTCATCAACCATGACACGGGGGCGGTGATCTTCCTCTACAACATGTACGCGCTGACCGGCGAGGAGAAGTACGCGAAGCTCGCCGAGACCAAGTTCGAGCACATCGCGAAATCGCAGGATCCCGAGGGGTGGTTCAACGAGTACGGCGGGCCGGACATCGGCTATCTCTCGCTGTCGATGGACTACCTGGCGAAGTACTACCGGAAGAGCGGGAACGAGCGGGTCCTGCCCGTTCTCATGCGGGCCGTCGATTTCATATCGCACTTCATCCACCCGAACAACACCTACGGCGGCGAGTACGCGAGCCGGAACACCGAGTACCTCATGCCCGACGCCTTCGAGATACTCGCCCCGCACAGCGAGACGGCCAACGCGATCGCCGAGGTCATCGCCGACGCGATCCGCGGCAGAAGCGCCGTCACGCCCTTCGCGCTCGACGACAAGTTCCTGCTCTACAACGGGTACGACTACCTCCAGGCCTACAACGACAACCGGTTCGAAACGGCCGACACGGGCGTCCTGCCCTGCAACAGGCCGTTCTTCAAATACTTCGAGAACTCCCGGATCGCCGTCAGGAACGACGACCGCATCTACGCGATCGCCAACGGCAACAAGGGGGGCGCCCTCTACGCGTATTTCAAGCGCTCGGGCCGCTCTCTCGACGACTCCGGCGTGCTGGCGCACGCGGGCGACCGCATGCTGACGAGCTGCCTCATGAACAAGACGAACGAGGTCGAGGCGGTCGAGAACGCCATGCGGGTCCGCGGGACGCTTGGCAAGCCGTTCAACAACGAGATGACAGAGCCGAAGTACCTGGCGCTCAGGCTCTTCATGATGACCTTCGGCTATTTCGAGTCGGTGAGCCTCGGGGTGAAGGAGTTCCTCCGGAAGATACTGATCACCCGGTCGAAATCGAGCGCGTCGCGCTTCGAGCGCGAGATCGTCTTCGATGCGGAGACGATGACGATCATCGACAGGGTCGAACGTTTCGGGGGGCTGAAGCGGATCAGGACGGGGCTCCGGCTCGACACGATCTACGGCGAGGTCTGCCGGTTCTTCAAGAACGCCGAGCTGGACGGCCAGCCATACGAGTACGAGGTGCCCGCCGGGGGACGCGCCGGCGGAACGATCGAGATCACGAGGGTGTTCGACGACTCGGGCGGGATGATACGCGACTCGAGCGGCGAGGAAGCGGGACAGTGAACAAGCCCGTACTGAAGTTCCTGCTGAAGCTGGTCATCTCCGCGGCCCTCGTCTATCTCGTGTACACGCGGGTCGACTTCCGCCAGTTCTACGAGTCCCTGCGGCACGCGAAGACCGGCCGGCTCGTCGTCGTCCTCGCGCTCACCCTCCTCTTCCTGCTGCCCAAGATCTACAAGTGGTACTACCTCGTCAGGCAGATCGACGGCAGCGTGACGTTCGGCGACGCCACCCTCTCCTACCTCTCCGGGCTCGTGCTCGGCGTGGTCACGCCCGCCCGGACGGGCGAGATCGCGCGGGTCATGTACCTCGATCTCGACGACCGGATCAAGGCCACGGGGCTGGTCGTGGTGGACCGGCTCTACGACATCTGGGTGGTCCTGCTCTTCTCGATCCTGGGCAGCTTCGTCTTCCTCCACTACACGGTCAGCATCCTGCTCATCGCCGGGGTGATCTGCCTCATCACGATGCTCCTCTTCGCCCGCCGGCTGGCGGGGCTCTTCGCGCGGCTCATCCGATTCCTGCCCTTCAAGAAGAAGCTGGGATCCCTGCTCGACGCATCGACCGCCTGCACGGCGTCGGCGAACGCGGTCGTGCTCGTCTCCACGCTGGCGAGCTACTTCGTGTTCTGCCTGCAGGCCTATTTCTTCATCCTGTGCTTCGAGGAGATCAGCTTCATGAGCGTGCTGAAGGCCTACCCGATGATCGCGTTGATCAACGTGCTCCCGATCACGATCGGCGGCATCGGCCTGCGGGAGAACGCGGCGATACTCATCCTCGGCAGGTTCTCCATCTCGCCGGGCGTGGCGGCGTCGGTGAGCTTCATGCTCTTCTTCATCGATATCGTCATTCCCGGGATCATCGGATTGCTGATCTGGACGTTTTTCAAACGCAAGTCCGCCGGGCGTCCGCACGAGGCGCGCTAGGCGGCGTGACGTCTCGCATCCAACAAAGGACCAGGTGACATGTCAGCCAGGAAAGCGATGATCGTGCTTCCAGCGATCGCGACGCTCGTCTATGCGGTCTCCTGCGCAATTCCCGCGCTCGGGATACTCAGGATCGTCACGGGCTTCGCCCTGCTCGCCCTCGTCCCCGGGCTCGCGGTCTACCTGCCGATCAGGCGGCGCGGTTTCGAGGCGGTGGAGACCCTCGCCGTCTCCATGGCGATCTCCCCGATCGTGGTGGCCGTGCCGGTGTCCCTGCTGCTGATCGCCGGCGCGGGCTGGACCCTCTCCATCGCGCTCGTTCTGGCGGCGAGCCTTTTCGCCGTCTGGCTGTTCGCGATGAGGATGGGGGAGGTCGAACCCGGGGGCGACAGGCGCGCGTTCACCATCCTCGTCTCCGTCCTCGTGCTCCTCGCGATCGTCGCGTCGATCCCCCACATCTCGAGCATCTACTACCGCATGAGATCGGACGCGTGGCACCAGGGGGAGATGGTCTACGAGATCCTCGCGCGGGGCCTCCCGCCGATGGAGCCGGCCTTCGAGGGGCAGCTGCCGCAGTACTACTGGCTCTACCAGGCCTACGTCACCATCATGCACAAGGCGACCACGGCCGATCCGTTCACGATGATGTCGCTCGTATCGGCGCAGTTCCTCGTGCTCATGGGGCTCGCCATCTACCTCGTCTCCCGCCTCTTCGTCGACACGCTCGGCCGGAACATGGCCGCCGTGATCTTCACCATCCTCGGCGGCAGCTCCTTCGGCTACCTGCTGTGGCTCCCGCGGTGCCTCATCGGCGACAACAGGGGCTGGGGCGAGATCTCCGGCAGCCTGGCGCAGATACAGAAGGGGGTCATCGGCACGACGAGCTTCATCAACAACGCGGGCGGCGTCGCCTGGATCGTGGCGAAATACATGCACTCCAACCCCATGGTGATCGCGAGCGTGCTCTTCATGCTCCTCGTGTACTTCGTGCTGCGATATGTCGAGGACCGGCGCGGGTCGTGGCTGGCGCTGTCTTTCGTCTCACTGACCGGCGCGCTGCTCTTCCATGCGATCTCCGGCATCGCCTTCATGGTGATCTCGGCCCCCGCCGTGTTCGTGGTCTGGCTCATGAAGCGACGATCGCCCGATTTCGGATCGTTCAGGCCGGTTCTGGCGCTCTACGCCGTCTTCTTCCTCGCGACGATCGTCTCCCTGCCCTACCTCTACCCCATCATCGGGCAGCGGTCCGAGGTGCAGAGCATGCAGCAGGGCGGCGGCATCCTCGCGATGATGGGCAGCCCCGTCCGCCGGGCGGCCGCCATCGGCATGAGCTGCCTCGTCTTCATCCCGCTGGCGATCCCCTCCGTCGCGTCCCTCGCGAGGAAACGCTCGCCGAAGAACCTCTTCTTCCTCGCGATGACCGCCTTCCTGCTCCTCTACACGCTCTTCGGCCCGGGCACCTATCACATGATGCGGAAGTTCTACTTCTACGCGTTCGTGCTCGTGGCGATCATGGGCAGCTGGACGATCCCCGCGGTGATGAAGCGGTTCTGGACGAGTCTTCCGAAAAAGCTGCTGCTCGTCTTCCTGATGGCGATCGTCTACCTGCCGACGCCCGCCGTGCTGATCTACGGCTGGGCGACCGATCCGGCCAATGCCGACTTCGAGCACGAGAACCATCTGATGGCGGAGAAAAACAAGGCCGTCTACCGGTGGGTGCGGGAGCAGACCCCCGTCGACGCCTTCATCGTCGACAACGGGAACCGGACCTACATGCTCGTATTCGGGCAGAGACGGACCTACCAGTACGTCTCGGATTTCCCGCTCGCCTGGCGCCAGGATCCGCGGGAGCGCGAGATGAGGGATCTCGTGCTGGCGGATATCTACTCGCCGGACGATCTCGGGGCCGCGACGCGCGAGCGCCTGCTGGCGGTCGAACAACCGCTCTACATCCTCGTGCGGAAAGAGGATTTCGAGGACGAGTCGCCGATCCTGGACAAGATGGAACGGCAGGAGGGCATCTTCGAGCGCGTCTACGAGGACGGCGAATCGACGGTGTACCGGGTGACCAAGACGGCGACATCGTAGCCGGCGGCGGCCCCGCAGCAGAAACGGCGGCCTCGGGTCGCCGCGTCGCCGCCACCCGTCGCCCGCTCAGGTGAGGCGCTTGATGATGACGGCGGTGGCGTCGTCCAGCCACCGCTCCTCGGCGCCGAGATGCCAGAGGTGCTTGAAGAGCTCCTCGATGATCGTGAGAGCCGGGCGGTCGAGGAGGCCGCGGATGAACTCGACGAGCTCCGCCTTCGTGTACATCTCCCCCGTGCCGTGTATCCGCTCGTAGATCCCGTCGGTGAAGAGGAGCATCACGTCCCCCGGATCGAGGAAGGCGAACCCCCGCTTGAAGCGGGCCTCGGGCAGGGGCCCGAGGATCGTCCCGCCGGCGGTCAGCTCCTTCTCCCCCTCGGGGGTGAAGATGATCGGGGGCGGGTGGCCGGCGTTCACGTAGACGACCGTCCCGTTGCGGTCGAGCTCGCCGTAGACGAGCGAGACGAAGCGCGTGGAGAGCCGGCTCTGGTGGATGACGCGGTTCAGCTTCTCGATGACGGCGGCGATCCGCATCTCGTTCTCCGTCCCCATCCGCAGCCCCGTGACGACGTCGCGCGCGAGCAGGGCCGCCGGCAGCCCGTGCCCGCTCGCATCGCCGATCGCGAAGCCGATCACGTCGGGGGCGACGTCGATGAAGTCGTAGAGGTCCCCGCCCACGCGGTCGGCCATCACGAACCGCCCCGCGATGTCGAACCCCTCGAACTCCGGGTCCTCGCGCGGCAGGAGGCTGCGCTGGATGTGCGTGGCCTCGTCGAGATCGGCGCCCATCCGGCTCGTCGACCGGCTGAAGTTGAGCGTGGAGCGGATCGTGTTGAGCGAGAACTCGAGCGTTTCGCGCACCCAGCCGTCGAGCAGGCGGAAGGCCATGAGGTAGCGATCCTCGCCGACGAGCACGGCGACGCTGTCGTTGCCCCACGGGGGCTCGATCGAGTCGACGAAGATGTAGTTGTGATGCCGGAGCATCAGCTTGACGGCCGGATCGCTGCGGGGGATGCGCTCGGGCCAGTTGCCGCCGTTGCCCACCGGCCCGTGGGCGAGCAGGTAGAACCCTCGCTCGAGCCGGTAGAGGGCGCCCGAGCCGAGACGGAGCTCGGGGCCGATCGCGCCGATCAACTCGTCGAGGACGCGCCCGAGCACGTTGCGGGCGCCGCGCTCCCGCTCGATCTCGCCGAGCAGTGCGTCCATCTTCCGGTAAAATGCCTTCGGTTCGAGGCGCGGTTCCACCATGTCTCTTCGTCCCTTTCTTTGCGCGGGGGCCGCGGTATCGTCAGGCGCCAACATACCATCCCGGCGGGCGGCGCGCAAGGCAAACGCGAGGCCCGGCCGGGGCCACCGGGGCCGGGATGAGACTTTACCGGCGAGCGAAACGCCCCTATATTGGAATCATGCCGCGTTGAATCCGCTTGCGGCCCGCTCCGCCGAGACGGTACCATCCGGTGTGCCGAACGAAAGGACAGACACCATGATGAACAGACGCGACTTCCTGCGGACCGTTGCCGGCGGCGCCGCCGCGGGCGCCTTCCTTCCCCTCGACGGCTTCGCCTCGCCCCTCTTCCCCGAGGCGGCAGCCGCGCCCTTCGCCGTCGTCACCGGACCCGACCCGGCCGCGCTCGTCAGGCGGGCCGTCGAGCTCGTCGGCGGGATGGATTCCTTCGTGTCGTCGGGCGACGTCGTCTTCGTCAAGCCGAACATCTCGTGGGACCGCCCCCCCGCCCAGGGGGCGACGACCAACCCCCTCGTCGTCGAGACGGTCGTCCGGCTCGCACTCGAGGCGGGAGCGAAGCGGGTCGTCGTGGCCGACAACACCTGCAACGACGCCCGGCGCTGCTACGCGCACAGCGGCATCAAGGAGGCGGCCGAGGCCGCCGGCGCCAAGACGCCCTTCATGGAGGCGCGCAAGTTCGTGAAGACGCAGATCGGCGGCAAGGCCGTCCGCGAGTGGGAGGTCTACCGCGACGCGCTCGACGCCGACCGGATCATCAACGTGCCCGTCGCCAAGCACCACGGCCTCTCCGGCGTGACCCTCTCGATGAAGAACCTCATGGGGCTCGTCGGCGGGGCCCGGAACCGCATGCACCAGAAGCTCGACACGAGCATCGTCGATCTCTGCGCCTTCTTCCGGCCGACGCTCACGATCCTCGACGCGGTGCGCATCCTCACCGCGCACGGCCCGCAGGGGGGCACGCTGAAGGACGCGCGCACGCTCGACACCGTGGCGGCGTGCATCGATCCGGTCAAGATCGACGCCTGGGGCACGACGATCCTCGCCGAGGCCCACGACGGCCGCGCCCCGGAGGAGTTCGCCTTCATCCGGGAGGCCGAGGAACGGGGGCTCGGCACGAGCGATTTCCGCGGCGGCGAATTCCACGAGGAGACGCTCGCCGGCTAGGAGACACCGACGATGAAGAACGCCAGGCGCCTGTCGCAGATACTCTTTCTCGCGCTCTTCCTCTTCCTCTTCATCCAGACGGAGTACAAGGGGAGCAACGAGCTGGGCCTGCCCGTACGGTTCTTCCTCGATTTCGACCCGCTCATCGCCCTGAGCGTCCTCCTCGCCACGCACGCCGCCAGGGCGCTCTTCCTTTTCTCGATCGTGACGGTCGTCGTCTCCGTCCTCTTCGGCCGGGTCTTCTGCGGCTGGGTCTGCCCGCTCGGCACGCTCAACACGTTCGCCGGCTGGTTCAAGATGCGCTCGATGAAACCGGGCGAGGACGACACCGTCTTCCGCCGCTGGCGCCCGGTGAAATACTACGTGCTCTTCTTCCTGCTCGTCGCGGCCGCCTTCGGCTGGAACGCCGCGGGGTTCGTCGATCCGATCTCGATGACGATCCGCTCGCTCGCCGTCGGCTGGAATCCCGCCGTGAACAAGATCGTCCGGTCCTTCTTCGAGTTCACCTACGCCGCCGATCTCCCCTGGGTCTCGCCGGGGCTCGACGCCGTCTACTCGGCGATGATCGGCACCGCGCTCGCCTTCGAGCAGCCCGTCTTCCGGCAGTCGATCCTGATCGGGCTCCTCTTCGCCGGCGTCATCGGGCTGAACGCGCTCGCGCCGCGCTTCTGGTGCCGCTACCTCTGCCCGCTCGGCGCCCTGCTCGGCCTCCTCGGCTGGAAGCAGGCCCTCGCGCGCGTCGACGTGGACGGCGGGAAATGCGTCTCCTGTCGTCGATGCAACCTCTCCTGCCAGGGGGATGCGACCCCCTTCCCCGCCGGCCGCTGGGCGAGCCGCGAATGCCTCGCCTGCTGGAACTGCGCCGACGTCTGCCCGGTGCAGGCGGTCTCGATCCACCCGACGACCCGCGCGACGGGGGACGGCAACGTCGATCTCACCCGGCGCTGGCTCCTCGCCTCCGGCCTCGGCGCGCTCGTGGCCGTGCCGGCGATGAGCGTCGGCGCGCACCGCACGCGCCCGAACCCCGAGCTGATCCGCCCGCCGGGCGCGCTGCCCGAGCAGGCGTTCGTGCGGACCTGCGTCAAGTGCGGCGAATGCATGAAGGTCTGTCTCACGAACGGCCTGCAGCCCACCCTCGGCCAGGCCGGCCTCGAGGGGCTCTGGACGCCCCTTCTCGTGCCCCGGCTCGGCTACTGCGAGTACAACTGCAACCTCTGCTCCCAGGTCTGCCCGACCGGGGCGATCCGCGCGATCGACCTCAAGGAGAAGCACCGCATCAGGATCGGCCTCGCCACGATCGACCGCGACCGGTGCATCCCCTGGGCTCTCGGCGTGAACTGCATCGTCTGCGAGGAGCACTGCCCCGTCCCGGGCAAGGCGATCCGTTTCGAGGAGGAGGAGCGGGAGAACCGCCGCGGCGAGACCTTCACGCTGAAACGGCCCGTGGTGAATCCGCGTCTCTGCGTCGGCTGCGGGATCTGCGAGAACAAGTGCCCGGTCGTCGATCTTCCCGCCATCCGCGTCTCGTCGATCAACGAGACGCGCTCCGAGGAGAACCGGCTCGTCCTCTGATCTGCCGGCATGACCGTCCCGAGGCAGTGGCCGCCGCCGCGACGGGGTGGCAGCCGCGCCGGGCGTATCGCTGTCAGGTTCCTTCCGGCCCGTCAACGCCGTTGACGAGGGCGAGAAGGTGCGCCTCCACCGATTCGGCGAGGGCGTCGAGGTCGTAGCCCCCCTCGAGCACCGAAACGATCCGGCCGCCGCAGTGGCGGTCCGCCGTCTCGCGGAGCCGGCGCGTGAGCCAGCCGAAGATCGCGCTCGAGACGCTTGCCGAGGCGAGGGGATCGTCGCGGTGGGCGTCGAATCCAGCCGAGATGAGGATGAACTCGGGATCGAAGATCTCGAGGGCGGGAAGGACGCGCCCGTCGAAGACCTCGCGGTAGGCCGTGTCGTCCGCCCCGGCGCCCATCGGCACGTTCAGCGTGAACCCCGCCCCCTGCCCCGTCCCGCGCATGCTCGCGCTGCCCGTCCCCGGAAAATGCCGGTACTGGTGCAGGCTCGCGTAGAAGACGCGGCGGTCCTCGGCGAACTGGCGCTCCGTCCCGTTGCCGTGGTGGACGTCCCAGTCGACGATCGCCACACGCGAGAGGCCCCCCTCGGCGAGGAGCCACTCGGCCGCGACGGCGACGTTGTTGAAGATGCAGAAGCCCATCGCGCGGTCCCGCTCGGCGTGGTGTCCGGGCGGACGCACCGGACAGAAGGCCGAGGCGATCTCTCCCGCGAGGACCATCCGCGACGCATGGACGACGGCGCCGGCGGCGAAGAGGGCCGCGGGGGGCGTCGCGGGGGTGGCCACGGTGTCGCCCCAGTCGAGGACGACGGCGTCGCGCACATCGAGCGAGAGGATCCCGTCGATGTACTCGCGGTCGTGCACGCGCTCGAGCCAGGCGATCTCGGCGGGGATCGCCTCGATGAAACGCAACCGACCCGGTTCGGGGAACCGTTCGAGGCGGTCGATAAGGGCCCGGTACCGTTCGGGGCGCTCGGGGTGGTTGTAGCCGTCGAGGTGTTTTTCGAAGAGCTCGTGCACGAAGATGCCCGTCATCGGTCCTCCCCCGCGCGCCCCGTCATCGGCACGAAGCGCACGTCGATCAGTTTCCGGCGTGTCGTCCCGTCGCCGCGCCGGCGAACGAGGACGAGCTCCTGCAATCCCGCGCCCACCGGCGCGACGAGCCGCCCGCCGTCGGCGAGCTGCGCGGCGAGGGCCGGCGGCAGCTCGGGCGGCGCCGCCGTGACGACGATGGCGTCGTACGGCGCGTGTTCCGGCCATCCGTTCGATCCGTCCCCGACGCGGTAAAAGACGTTGCCGTACCCGAGATCTCCGAGGAGTCGCCGCGCGCGCGCGGCGAGCTCCGTTACCGTCTCCACCGTGTAGACCTCGGCGGCGATCTCGGCGAGGACCGCCGTCTGGTAGCCGCTCCCCGTGCCGATCTCGAGCACGCGGTCGCCGGGCCCGAGGGCGAGCGCCTCGGTCATGTAGGCGACGATGTAGGGCTGGGAGATCGTCTGCCCGCAGCCGATCGGCAGCGGGCCGTCGGCGAAGGCGAGCGAGGCGTTCCGGGCGGGGACGAACCGCTCGCGCGGCACCGCGCGCATCGCCTCGAGCACGCGCGGATCGCGGACGCCGCGTGCGGCGATCTGCTCGCGCGTCATCCGCTCGCGCTCACGCCGTCCCTCGTCCTTCACGGCTCGAGCGCCTCCTTCACGAGCCGCGCCCCCTCGTCGAGGGCCGCCTCGAGCAGGGCGGGATCGCCGCCGCCGCCCTGGGCGAGATCCGCGCCGCCCCCGCCCTTCGCTCCCATGACCGCCGCCGCGGCGCGGAGGATCGCGCCCATCTCCAGCGGCAGCCCCGGCGTGCAGGCGAAGACGAGCGCCGGGCGCTCGCCGGCGAGGCCGAGGAGAACGACGCGCCTGTCCCCCTCGCGGATCGTCGAGGCGGTCTCCCGCAGCTCGCCCGCCTCGATTTCCTCGAGCGTCCGGCGAACGACGCCGACACCGCCCGCCTCGAAGGAGGGTTCGGCGAGATCGCGGGCGCGGGCGGCGGCTGCCTCGCGGCCGGCGGCCTCGAGACGCTTTCGCATCTCGCGGTTCTCCCCGGTGAGCCGCTCGACGAGACGCCCCGTCTCGCGCCAGTCGGTGGTGAAGAGGCGCGCCATGCCGGCCAGCGTCTCGTGCTTCTCCGCGTAGTCGCGGAATGCCCGGCGGCCGCAGACGAAGTGGACACGCGTCGTCTCGCGCACCCGTTCCGTGCCGAGTATCTTCACCGGGCCGAGTTCGCCCGTCCGCTCGCAGTGTGTGCCGCAGCAGGTCGAGAGGTCGACGCCCTCGATCTCGACGATCCGCACCTCGGCGACGCCCTCCGGCAGGCGCGAGCGCATCCCGTCGTCTTGCCGGTCCCGGGCGTGCGCCTCGTACGCCGCGCGGTCGACCGTCCGCCCGACGATCGGCAGATCGCGCCAGACGAGCTCGTTCGCCTCGGCCTCCACCGCATCGACGGCCGCCGGTTCGAGCGCGGGCGCCTCGACGTCGATCGTCGAGACCTCCTCGCCGAGGTGGAACCCCACCGTGGCCGCCCCGAGACGCTTGAGGATGACGCGCGAGAGGAGATGCTGGCCGGAGTGCTGCTGCATGTGGTCGAAGCGCCGGGGCCAGTCGACGTGACCCTCCACCCCATCCCCCTCCTGCAGGGGACCGTCGAGCAGGTGGCGGACGTCGCCGGCCTCGTCCTCGGTCACATCGAGCACGGTCCGGCCGCCGAGGGTGCCCCGGTCGGCCGGCTGGCCGCCCGATTCCGGATAGAAGAACGTGCGATCGAGCCAGACCGCCGCCGTCCCGCCGTCGAGCGGCTCCACGCGTTCGACGACGGCCGTGAAGGCCGTCTTCCTCGGTTCGGAGACGTATCCCCGTTCGAGATCGTTCATCGAGACGCACCTCCCGGCCATGGATCACGGGTCATCGGTAGAACAGGTACCCCGCCAGCGCGGCGACGGCGATCGTGTAGATCGGATGGATGCGCAGGTAGAAGACGAGGGCGAATGCCGCCAGCGCGATGAGGAACGTGTCCCACGTCATGACCGAGCGGGGCGCGAGGTGGGCCACGGTCACCATCAGCAGCGCGATGACGACCGGCCGGACGCCGCGGACGATCCCCTGGACGGAGGCGAGGTTCCGGTACCGGTAATACACGATCGTGAAGATGACGATGAGGATCGTCGAGGGCAGGAGCATCGCCCCGAGGGCGGTCGCCGCGCCCGCCGCGCCGCCCGTCCTGAGGCCGATGCAGATGGCCATCTTCGTGGCGAGCGGCCCGGGGAGCGTGTTCGCCATCGCGATGACATCGATGAACTCCTCGGGGGTCATCCAGCCGTAGGTGTGGACGGCCTCCCGCTCGATGAGCGGGATCATGGCGGGGCCGCCGCCGTACCCGAAGAGCCCCACCCGGAGAAACGCGAGGAAGATCGACCAGTAGATACCCATCGGCGCCGTTCGCTGCTCGGGTGATCGGATGTCGCGACTCGGACCGGTGGAATGGTAACGGAACGGGCCGGTGCCGGCAATCGATTATTTCCCGTCGCCGGGGCCGCGGCGGGTGTCGCCGGGGCCGCGGCGGGCGCCGGTTGCGCCGCCGGGCGGGCGGTAAAACAAATTGACCGCTCCACCGGGGCGGATTACCCTAGTGCCTGCACCGACAGACGATGGGAACGCCATGAACAACCTTTTCATATACTTGGCGATGTGCCTCGCCCTCGCGCCATCCGCGCCCGGAGAAGACGCGGCCCGCCCGGTGCGGAGCCGGTACGACGGCCTGCCCGTCCTCAGCGTCTCGATCTTCGGTTACGACCGGCTCGACCGAGGCATCGTGCTGCGGGCATCCGGGCTCAGGATCGGCGAGCCCTGGTCCCGCGCGCTGGCCGATTCGGCGCGGGCGGGGATCGAGCGCCTCGCCGCCGTCGAGAGCGTCAGCATCCGACGGATCCACAACCGCGGCGAGAAGGGCGTCCGGCTCATCGTGCGGATCACCGAGGGCTCGACGCGATCGATCGAGCCGGTGGCGCGACGGAACGCGGCGAACCGGGTCGGGTTCGGGCTCGGCGCCGTCGAGAAGAGTTTCCGCGGGCGGAACGAGCACCTCGCCGCCTGGTTCACCCTGCGCGGCGCGACGACCATCGCCGCCTCGTGGCACGCGCCATCGCTCGCCGCCGCGCCCCGTATCGGCCTCGGCCTCCAGGCGGGCTGGAGCGGGTACGACTATCCCTTCCCGGACGCCGGGTCGCTCCTCGTCGACGAGAGGATCGACCGGTTCGAGGCCGCCCTCTCCTGCCGCCTGCGCTTTCCCGGGGGATGCAGCGTCGTCGTCGCACCGGGCCTCGACCTCATCGACGTCGCCGAGCCGATGGTCGCCGGCGACTGGCTCGCCGGCGCTCCCGACCAGCCCGCCGGCCTCTTCACCACGCTCGAGACCGCCGTGGAGCTCGATCGGCTCGGCCGGCGGTTCTACCCGCGGCGGGGGCTCTTTTTCTCGATCGGCAGGCGCGACTGGGGGATCCTGCAGCCGGACGCGGCGATGAAGAACTTCCTGTGGAAGGGGCGGGGAGCACTCTTCCTCCCCCTCGGCCGCGCGATCGCCGCGATCGTCGTCGAGGGCGGCTTTGCCCACGGGCGCGTACCCCTGCTCCTCCGCCGGCACATCGGCGGCGAGAACACCCTGCGCGGACACGAGTTCGGCGCCTTCGCGGGCGAGCGGTCCATCGTCCAGCGCACCGAGCTGCGCGTCCCGCTCAACTTCTCCGAGCTCGCCGACATCGGCAACCCGATGGTCCTCGTCGATCTGCACGTCTTCTGGGACGCGGGCGCGGCCTGGAACCGGCCCGAGGCCTTCGACACGGACCTCATCCACAGCGGGTTCGGGTGCGGGATGCACTTCATCCCGCGCGCGGGGCTGCTCGCGACGGTCGGATACGCCTGGCGCCTGGACACCTCCGGCGACTGGTATCTCGACCTCTCGACGGGATTCTGATTCCACGGAAGGAGGCCGTCATGCGCGGCATGCGGACCTGGTGCGCGATCCTTCCCCTCTTCGGTTCGATCGCCTTCCTGCACTCGATCCCCTCCTGCATCTACGAGCCGACGACGCCGCGGGGGTACGCGACGGCGTGGACGTGGACCGAGCAGGCATCGGGCACATCGGATTTCCTCCACGACGTGTGGGGCTCGGCCGGCGACGACGTCCTGGCCGTCGGCGACAACGGGACGATCCTGCGGTATGACGGCGAAAGCTGGCATCGCGAGGGAGACTTCGGCATCGAGCGGATCCGCGGGATCTGGGGATCGTCGGCCACCGACGTCTGGGCCGTCGGCGACTCGATCCGCCACCGGGACGGGGGCAGGTGGACGACCGTGCCGGCGCCCCCCGGGCCCTTCCTGCTCCACGAGGTCTGGGGCCGGAGCGCCGGCGACGTCTTCGCCGTGGGGGCCGATGGCGTCATCCTGCATTTCGACGGCGATTCATGGCAGCGGATGCCGAGCGGCACGGGTCACGATCTCTACGCGGTCGGCGGCCTGGCCGACGGCCCCGTCTACGTCGGCGGCGACCGGGGCATCCTCCTCGCCCTCGACGGCGCGACCTGGCGCATCCTCCTCTACGACGCGATCGGCCGGTCGGACATCGACTTCACCGGTATGGCGGCCGTCCCCGGCGTGGGCGTCTTTCTCGCCGGGGGTCCGAGGATCTACCGGTGGGACGGGGAGCGTCTCGAGACATCCCTGGTCGCGGAGGACACGTGGTTCCGCGATATCGCCGCCCGTCCGGGCCGCATCCTCTACGCCGCCGGCGAGGGCGGGGATTACATCCGCCGTTCCGCGCTCGGCTGGATGAGCCAGTGGATGCCGATGAGGCCGTCCGGGCGCCACAAGATCTTCGCCGTCTGGGGAAGCGCGGAGGGGGATCTCTTCGCCGTCGGCTCCTACGGCTCGATACTCTTCGCCCGCGACCAGACGACCACGAGGACGCTCGCGGCGAGATCGACGAGCACCATCGCCAGCGTGACGAGGTGGCCGTAGCGCGAATAGGGCGGACGCCGCGACGGCGTCCAGACCGCCGCGCGCAGGATGCCCTTCTCGCCGAGACCGAGGCTCATCGTCACGCGCCCGGTTGGATCGATCACCATCGACACGCCCGTGTTCGCCGCGCGCAGCACCATCACCCGGTTCTCGATCGCCCGCAGGATCGCCGTCTCGGCGTGCTGCATGGGACCCCGCGCGCTCCCGAACCAGCCGTCGTTGGTGATGTTGACGAGGAAATCGGCCCCGTCTCGCACGTACTCCCGCGCGAACGAGGAAAAGGTCGACTCGAAGCAGATCATCACGCCGAAACGCCCCGCCGCCGACTGGAAGAGGGTGGCCTCCTTGCCGGGGAGGAAATTCGCCTGCCCGAAGTCGAGGCTCCCGAGAAAGGGAAGGTACTGGCTCCACGGTATGCGCTCGCCGAAGGGGAGCAGGTTGACCTTGTCGTACTGGGCGACGAGCTGGCCGTCGCGGTCGAAGAGGCCGGCCGAGTTGCGCGAGCGCCACTCGTCCCCCTCCCGCGACCGCGTGACGAAGCCGATCAGCATGTCGGTGCCGGCCCCGCGGGCGGCGATCCGGAGACGGCGCATGAGCCGGGGCGCGTGCGATATGGCGGCCGGGGCGGCGGTCTCTGGAAAGAGGACGAGATCGACGCCCAGGGCGCCCCCGCTCCGGGCGAGGCGGTCGATGTCGTCGAAGATCGAATCGCGGAAGGCCGGTTGCCACTTGATCGCCAGGTCGAGGTTCGGCTGGACGACCGCCACCGCGCGTTCGGCGGACGCGTTCGCGAGCCGCTCGCGGTCGAGCCGGGAGATCTCGCCGGCGCCCCACCACGCGTGTCCCGCGACGAGGAGCACGAGCGCCGCCCCGGCGAGGAGCCGGCGAGGCGCCGAGCCACCGAAGAAGACGAGGGCGAAGAGCAGGTTGGCGAGGACGATCAGCATCGAGAGCCCGAAGGGCCCGTAGAGGGCGAGCCCCTGCACGGCGACGGGGAAGGCGGCCATCGCGCTCGAGAGCATGCCCCACGAGAACCCGAGCTCGCCCCGCGAGCGGATGAGCTCGAGGATCGCCCACACCGCGGGGGCGGCGGCGAGGGCGCCGCGCCCGAAGCGGCGCACCGACCAGCCCATCGCCGCTCCGAAGAGCGCCGTGTAGAGGGCGAGGTAGAGACACAGCAGCAGCACGGCGGGGGCCATCAGCCACGGGATCCGCGCGCTCGAGGCGGGGATCAGGTTGGCGATCCAGTAGAGGAGCGACAAAAAGAAGGCGAGACCGAAGACGAATCCCGTCACGGCGGCCTGCCGGACCGGCCGGTTTCGCCCGTCGAGCGTGAAGAGGAGAAAGTAGCGGAAGAGCGGCGCGAGGGCGACGAGCGCGAGGTACCGCGCCGGCCACGGGGGAAAGGCGAAGGAGAGAAGCAGCCCGCCGGCGACGCCGGCGAGGATCTCGTCCTTCCATCTCATCACGATCGATTCCCGGATCATCACGTCTCTCCTTCCGCGTGAGGCCGCAGTATACGCGAGCCCGCCCGCCCCGGCAAGCGGCATTCGCCGCCGCCGGTCACTCGGGGATCATCCGGTACCGCTTCATCTTCTTGAGGAGTCCCTGGCGCGTGATGCCGAGGGCGGAGGCCGTCCTCGTCCGGTTCCCCTCCATGCGGTCGAGGGTCTCGCGGATCATCCGCAGCTCGAGGCACTTCACGGCCGACGGAAGCGTGTTGCCCGGCTTCTCCGCCGCGATCGAGCTCCCGCTCCCGTCCCTGACGCGCGGCGAGAGCATCTCGGGCAGCAGGACGCCCGCGTCGGGGTGGAGGGCGCAGGCGCGATCGATCTCGTGCCGGAGCTCCCGCACGTTCCCCGGCCAGGGATAGGCCGCGAGCGCCGCGAACGCGTCGGCGGCGAGCCGGATGGCGCCGGTTGGCCGGCATTGCCGGAGAAAATGCTCCGCCAGCGGCCGGATGTCCTCGATGCGCTCGCGCAGGGGCGGCACGCGGATCTCGGCCCCGCGGACGCGGAAGTAGAGGTCCTCGCGGAACCGTCCCTTCGCGACGAGGGCGGCGAGATCGCGGTTGGTGGCGAAGACGAACCGCACGTCGATCCTGCGCCGCGCGCTCTCCCCGATGCGGCGGACCTCCCGCTCCTGGATGACGCGCAGGAGCGCCGCCTGCTGGCGCAGCGGGAGCTCGCCGATCTCGTCGAGGAAGAAGGTGCCCCCGTCGGCGCTCTCGATGAGCCCGGCGCGGTCGTGGGAGGCCCCCGTGAAGGCGCCCCGCCGATGTCCGAAGAGCTCGCTCTGCAGAAGCGTCTCGGGCAGCTCCATGCAGTTGACGATCACGAGGGGGCGGCAGCGCCGGGGGCCGAGGCGGTGGACGTTCCGGGCGACGATCTCCTTGCCCGTCCCGCTCTCCCCCTCGACGAGGACGGTGATCGCCGCGCCGGCCACGCGCCTGACGAGGCGGCGCACCTCGAGGACGGCGGGCGAGCGCCCGACCATCGGCGGATCGAACGGCATGTGGGCGTCGACGGGTTTTTCCATGGGCCGGCGCTCCCGGTTGCGGACGGAGGGTGACACCCCTGTCAGTGGCAATTGTCGTTCCGCCGCCGCCCCGGGCGATCCAACGATCGCCCCGCCAGACGGTTACGCGCCTGAATACGCGGCACGCGGCGCGGCGGCGCCGTCGGGATCCCGACACCACGAATTCCTTGACTGAATAACGGCAACGGGATACTATGCGTTCGCCTGAAATCCGCGTCGAACATTCGACACCGCAGATACATCCAGAGGGAAGGAGGGCTCGATGGCCGACAATTCGTTCAAACCCTACGTGCCCGCCGAGGCCCGGATGAGGGAGTTCACGGTGAAGGCCATCGTGGTCGGCGCCGTTCTTTCCGTCATCCTGGGTGCGGCGAACGCGTACCTGGGGCTCGTCGCCGGCATGACCGTGGCGGCGACCTTTCCGGCCGCTGTCATGGCAATGGCGGTCCTGCGGGGCATGAAGGGAACGATCCTCGAGGAGAACACCTGCCGTACCACGGCCGCGGTGGGAGAAGCGCTCGTCGCCGGGGCGATCTTCACGATCCCGGCGTTCCTGATCGCGAAGAACCCGACGACGGGTGAACCGATCTGGGACACGGTCCACTACTGGGAATCCACCCTGCTCATGCTGGTCGGCGGCATCCTCGGCGTCCTGTTCGTCATCTTCCTGCGCCGGGTGCTGATCGAGGACGCCACGCTGCCCTTCCCCGAGAGCGTCGCCTGCGCCGAGATCGTCAAGGCCGGGCAGGGAAACGCGACCGGCGCCAAGTACGTCTTCGGCACGATCGGCCTCTCCGCGATTCTCGAGCTGGTCAGGAACGACTTCGGTCTGCAGCTCGTCCAGGGATTCGTCAAGCATTTCTGGGCCCTGCCGGTCGTGAAGAACTTCCAGCTTTTGACGAGCTCGCTCGTCCCGATCGGGCGGCCCACAAACCCGACGGGCGGCATCTTCGTCGAGAGCCCCGACGCCTCCCCGGCGATGATGGGAGTCGGCTACATCATCGGCCCGAAGCTCGCGGCGATCGTCTTCGCCGGCGGCGTCTTCGGCCACATGATGATGGTGCCGCTCTTCATCTTCATCAACGGCACCTTCGGCAGTCCGGGCGTCGATTGGCTCGAGACCTCGGGCGCCGTCTGGAACTCGCAGGTCCGTCCCCTCGCGGTCGGCGCGATGCTCGTCGGCGCGTTCTACACGCTCTTCAAGATGCGCAAGTCCCTCGGCGCGGGGATCGCCAGGGCCTTCAAGGATCTCAAGCAGATCGGCAAGAGCACGGGCGAGGGCGAGACGAGCCGGATCGAGAAGGACATCCCCTACTCCTTCACGATCATCGCGATCATCGCGATCGTCATCCCGATCGCCTTCCTCTACTACCACTTCAGCCAGAACCTCGTCGGCGCGATCGTTTCGGCGCTCGTCATGACCGTCGCAGGGTTCCTCTTCGCCGCCGTGGCCGGCTTCCTCGTCGGCACGATCGGGTCGAGCAACAACCCGATCTCGGGACTCACCCTCTCCACGCTGATCGTCGCGGCCATCCTGATGGTCGCCGTGGGCGTCAAGGGAGCGTTCGGGATCGCGGCGGTTCTCGGCGTGGCGGCGGTGGTATGCTGCTCGAGCGGCGTGGCGGGAGACATCATCCAGGATCTGAAGGCCGGGCACATCCTCGGCGGCACACCGCGGGCAATGGAGCTCGGCTGCATGATCGGCGTCGTCGCGGCTGCGTTCGTGATGGCCCTCGTGCTGCAGCTCCTGCACACCGGCTACGCCGAGATGGGCGGCATCGGCGGCGAGCTGCTGCCGGCGCCCCAGGCCGGTCTCATGGCGATGCTCAGCCAGGGCATCATCACCGGCCAGATGGCATGGCCCCTCGTGATCATGGGCGCGCTCTTCTCGATCGCGCTGATCCTCATCGGCGCCCCTTCGCCGATGCTGATCGCCGTCGGGATGTACCTGCCCTTCCACACGACCTTCGCCATCTTCATCGGCGGGATCATCAAGTGGATCACCGACATGGTCATAGCGAAGCGGAAGCTCGACAAGGAGAAGGCCGAGAATACCGGCATCCTCCTGGCCTCGGGCCTGATCGCCGGCCAGGCGCTCATGGGCATCATCATCGCCGCGACCGTCGTCATCGGCGGCGGCAAGGCGATGCTCCCCAAGATCATCGACGGCGGCAATCCGTGGCTCGCGCTGGTCATCTTCGCCATCATCGGCTACACCCTCATCCGCATCCCGATCCGGAGCGGCGAGAGCAGGGAGTCGTAACGACACCATCTGCCACCCCGGGCCGGCCCCGCCGGCCCGGGGTTTTTCATTCGCCTATGTTCAAAAGAAGGAAACAGAAGACCGAAGTCAACCTCCTCGATCTCATCCCGCGCCGGACGGCGCGGTCGGAGACCGGCGACGACGGGATCGTGACGATCCTCAAACCGAAGGTCACCAACAGGCTGATGAAGAAAGTCGTCGAGCCGCGGCTCAAGAGTCGGTTCATGAAGATCAGGCTCGACGAGCTCGGCAGCGCCGTCTGGGCGATGTGCGACGGCAAGCGCCCCGTGCGCGAGATGGTCGAGCTCCTTCGCGAGCGCTTCAGCGACTCGATCGAGCCCTGCTGCGAGCGCCTCGGCCTCTTCATGTCGATGCTCGAGGGAGAGGGATTCGTCTGCTACGAGAATTACGAGGAATGTCGCCGGGTCATGGACGAGTGACGCCCGGTCCCGGCCCGAGCACGCCGTAGGCCCTCACAGACAGGGCGCGGCGGCCGGCGTCGGGTTCCGCGAACGTTCCCCACACCCACACCTTCATCCCCGCGTGCGCCCGCAGCGCCCCGGCGAGCGCCCCGGCGAGCAGCAGGTCCTCGCCGGCGGCGGCGGATTGGACGAGCACGCGGTCGCCCTCGACGACGACGACGCCCACGCTCGGGGGAATACCCTCGATCGGCAGGAGCTCGTAGTTCTCGACCGCGAACGCATGCGCGCCGGCGGCGGTGACGGCCCGTCCAACGACCCGCACGCCGAGACCGTCGAGAAGGAACAGCTCCGCCTCGAGATCGGTGGCGACGAGCGCCCGGCGGCCTCCGCCGTGCGCGTCGAGAACGATCCGTCTCTCGAAGGGCCGGTCGCCATCGACGGAAAGGACCCCCTCGACCGTCTCCCGCGCCGGACGCGCGGCGGGCGGGGCGCCGGCGCAGGCGGCGAAAAGAAGGACGGCCAGCGCGGCCAGGCTACTCGAGACGGACGAGGACCGCATTCGTTTTTCCCTCGGCTGCGCCGGAGATGGAAAGGGTATATCCCGAACCGGCGCCGAGATGCATGAGGATGAACTCGGGGGCCATCGACCGGACGTCCCCCTGGATCGACGTCGCCGTGAAATCCGTCTCCCGCACGCGCAGATCCCCGAAATCGCCCGGCAGGTCGATCGAGACATAGTTGAATCGCGGATCGTCCGTGATGCCGAGACCGCTCAGGTAGCAGGCCGCGCTCCAGTCGGCGAAGAGCTCGAGGAAATTTTCTCCAGTCGTTTCCTCGACGTTCGCCGTTCCGCTCAGGCGCGACTGGACGAGCGACCGGAAGATCTCCTGGCCGTGGAGGTCGCCGAGCAGGCGCAGGAAGAGGTAGGCCGCGCCGCGCTCGTCGAGCGCGTCGCCGCCGTGGATCAGCGTTGTGTTGCCCGGGTCGGCGAGGAAGATGTTTGCCCGGAGAACGTTCGACCGGTCGTAACCGTTCAGGTCCTCGGCGATGTGCGAGAGGCCCTCCTCGAGCCAGAGCTCCTCGAGATAGGTGCCCATGTAGCCGTGGCCGTAGATGAGCACGCGGTAGTTGAAGACGATCATGTGGTTGAACTCGTGCGCGAGGACCCCCTCGATCACATCGAGTGCGTACTCCTTCGAGTACTCGTTGCCGTACCGGTTCTCCGGGTCGGGGACGATCGTGTAGAAGATCTCCATGCCGTTCGTGCATCCGGCCGGCATGTACTGTGGGATCAGGTCGCCCGGCATGAAGAAGCCGGCGATGAATCCCTCCGAGGTGGCGGCGCCCGCCGGCGTCATCCGGTTGACGACCGGCGAGAGGAGGATGGCGACCTTGCCGTCGCCGTTGATGTCCGACTCCTCGCCGAGCAGGTTCCGGTCGATCCCGTAGATGCTCCCGTCGAACGCGAGACCGAGCGCCTCGGCCTCGGCGTCCGAAATGGCCGCCGCGTAGGTCTCGGAATCGACGTAGAGGAGCGTGTGCGCCCCCTCGTACTTGAGGTCGGCCGTCACGTCGGTGAAGTTCGACGGATCGGTGAGGTAGCCGTCGGGATTCTCGAGGACGCGGAAGGTCGCCGTCTGCGGGGCGGGGCCGGGTCCGGCGATCGCCGAGAATCGGGGGGCCGGCGCTTCGGGAGCCACGACGCCGTCGAGGATACGCTTCGTCTCCTCACGCAGGCGCCGGTCGAGCAGCGATGGACGCGGCCCCTCGGCGCCCAGAACGCGGCGCTCCTCCTCGCCGAGTTGCGCGAAGAGGCGCGAACCGTCACCTGCCGGATCCCGCTCCGCGACCGCCCCGCCCTCCCCGGCGTCGACCGGGTACGTGCCGGCCTCGATCCTGTACAAATAGGTGTAGCTCCGGAAGGGAGGCACGGCGCTGTTGAAGAGAACGAGCAGGTAATCCTCCGGGCTTTCCCCCGTCGCCAGCGTGATGTCGTGCTCGGCGTCGCCGAACGGTATCTTCGCGACGTCTCCGGCGAGCATCACAACCTCGACGGGCAGCACGTTCGACGGATGCGGCGCGGGAACGACGTTCACCACTCCGATTCCCCGCCGCCAGTCGCCGTCCTCGACGCGGACGCCACCGCTGAAGACGCCGTCGGGAACGAGGCATCGCAGCTCGGTCGTCGAGCCCGAGAAGGGCACGGCGTACCGCACGGCCGTGGCATCGTCGAATCCGCACGCCGAGAAGGCGACACGCGTCTCGCGCCAATCCTCGCCGAAATCGACGCCCGCGAGAACGACCGTGTCGCCGACCGAGACGACGCCGGGCGAGACCGAGTCGAGCCGCGGCTCGTCGAGAACGCCGTTTCCATCGTTTCCGTCGCACGAGACGACAGCGGCCGCGAGCGCCGCGGCGATCGTCAACAGCACTGCTCTTCTCATCCGTGTTCTCCCCTGTGGTTCCGTCACCGTCGCGGCGCCCGTCAAGGGCGACCCCGATCCACTGTAGGAGACCGCCCCGTGGTCCTCAAGCGGAATCTCCCCTTCATGCATAAGATACGTCGCCGGAAGACCGGGGACAAACGCGAGGCATGCATCTTGCAGTATTTTGTTCGAACAGCCTGTACGGCATACGGTTACATTCCGGCCCAGGGAGAATCGCGGCACGATGACTCTCGAATTGCATCTCACCGGCGGTGAACGCGACGACACCGACGCCATCGCGGACTTCTGCGAAGAGGCCGGCTGGCGCGTCAACCGGTACGCGTCGGTCGGCGATCTGCTCGCCGACGGAGCCGGCGGCGAGGCATCCCTGCTCCTCGTCTCCATCGCCGAGGGGTGGAACGAACCGTATCGCGCCAGCGTCGTCGAGCTGCTCTCGAACTGGCACGAGGCGCATCCGGGCATGCAGCTCGTCCTGTTCCTCCCGCGCTCTATCGAGGAGGCGGACCGGCTCGCCATCGACATCGGCGCCCGCCATACGCTCATCAGGCCGTGGCGGCCCGCCGATCTCTCCCGCATCCTGTCGCAGGTGGCAGCGGGCGTCGGCGAGCGGCGACGACGCGAAGCCATCCGCCGCCGGAACGAGGAGTCGCGGGGATTCGAGGGGATCATCGGGGAGAGCCGGGCGATCTCGCGCGTGCTCGACCTCGCGCGCCGGGTGGCGGGCAGCGAGTACACCTCGGTGATGATCACGGGCGAGAGCGGCACCGGCAAGGGGGCCATCGCGAGGGCGATCCACGAGTCGAGCCCGCGCGCCGGGGGCCCCTTCATCGAGGTCAACTGCGCGGCCATCCCGACCTCACTGCTCGAAAGCGAATTCTTCGGGCACGAGCAGGGCGCCTTCACGGACGCGAAGGACCGTAAGATCGGCCTCTTCGAATGCGCGAACGGCGGGACGATCTTCCTCGACGAGGTTGGCGAGATCGAGTACGGGCTGCAGGCGAAGCTCCTCAAGTTCCTCGACACGCGGACGATCCGCCGTGTCAGCGGCACCACCTTCCTCCCCGTCGACGTCCGGGTCCTCGCGGCGACGAACCGCGATCTCCGGGAGGACGTCGCCGGGGGCCGTTTCCGCGCCGACCTCTTCTACCGGCTGAACGTCGTCGAGATCGCGATGCCGCCCCTGCGCGACCGCCGGGAGGACATCCGCCCGATCGCCGAGGACTACACGCAGCGCATCGCCTCCCGCCTCCGCGGGAAGAAGGCGGTCCTCACCCCCGAGGCGAACGATCTCCTCGAGAAGTACCGATGGCCGGGAAACGTCCGCGAACTGATCAACGTCATCGAGCGGGCCGTGCTGCTTTCGGCCGACGGGTCGATCACGCCGGCGGATTTGCCGATCGAGGCGGAAGAATCGGAAACCGGCATCCGCGTCGAGGAACGACAGGGAAGGATACGGATCGATCTGCCACCCGGCGGCACCTCCCTCGAGGAGATCGAGCGCGCCGCCATCCTGGCGGCGATCGAGCGGACGGGGGGCAATATCACCCGCGCGGCCGGGCTGCTACGGGTATCACGGGGAACCCTGAGATACAAGATGAAGAAGTACGACATCGACGGCGCGGGGATTAAGAAAAAAATCAAAACCGGCGAATATGAGCCGGTCCTCTCCAACTAGATTCCATAAAACACGTTACAATCTCGCCAACCCCCACCCGGCAATCGTGGACCGGTAGATTTCCGTATTTTTCCCAATCGCCCCTCCCGCCCCGCCGCGCCGGCGAGGCGAATCGGAACACGGGATCCCGGCGGCGGCCCGGCGGCCGGACGAACGGTGCCCGACACCGCAACGTATTGAGCCGCAGCTTGTTTCGTCATCGTCGCCGATGCGTCCTTTCGTGTTCTCCTGGGCCGTTTACCCCCCCGCGAAGGCCTCATTCTGGCGTCGCGCCCCCGCCGTGGTACCCCCCTTGCCTTGTTACCCAGGCGAGAACGAAACGGATTCCAGGTCCCGAGGAGGTTGGATAGAATGACTGGACGAACCAAAGCCCGATCGATCCTCACCACCATCACCTTCCTCAGTGTACTGGCTGTCATGGGCTGCGGGAACTACTCTCCTGTCTCCCCCTCGCAGGAAATCGCTACCTCGCCCGGTATCGAGACTCCCGAGTTCGCCCAGCTTCTATCCGCCTCCGCGGGAACCGACCGACCGTTCGTGTCCTCGATGGTCTCGCGGATCGTCTCGGCGGCCGAGGGCGGCACGGTGACCAACGGCTACTACACCGTGCACTTCCCTCCCGGCGCCCTCATGGAGGACACCGAGATCACCATCGAGATGCCTTCCTTCCCCTCGGCCGTCGTCCGGCTCGGTCCCCACGGGATCCAGTTCGAGAAGGACGTCACCCTCTCCCTCGATACCGCACGGATCAGTGACGACGCCGAGGCCTACCGTGTCCTCTGGTACAACGAGAGCACGGGGTGCTGGAACGACATCGGCGGCTACATGGACGACGGCTACGTGAAGGCCGACCTGCAGCACTTCAGTGACTACGGCAGTGATCCAAAAAAGATTGGCCCGTAAAGATATTGCCTCGGAGACCTCCTCTCCACCCTCTCCCCTCCCCCCGGGGGAGAGGGTTTTTTTGTTTGCCCGGCGGGAGCGGCCCCCTACAATGGTCGGCATGGAGCACGTCAACAGACTGCCACAGCGGTATACGATCATTGACATCGTCGGCGAGGGAGGAAACGGCGTCGTCTATCGCGTCCACGACGCCGACCGCGACGCCATCGGCGCGCTCAAGGTGCTGACGCACGTATCTCCCGGCGAGGCGGCCCGTCTCGTCGACGAGTTCCGCACACTCTCCTCGCTCGGCCACGAGCACCTCGTCTCGGTCTTCGATCTCGACCGCACCGGCGACGGCATCCCCTTCTTCACGATGGAGTACATCGAGGGGCTGCCCCTCGACAGTTTCCTCGGCAGCACGGAGAACCCCGCCGCCGTCCCGACGGTCCTCCACCAGGCGCTCCAGGCCCTCGCGTATCTCCACGGCCGCCGCATCCTCCACGGCGACATCAAGCCGGAGAACATCATGATCGTCCGGCGGGACGGATCGATCGACGTCAAGCTCCTCGATTTCGGCCTGGTCAGGCGCCCGGACGAGACCGGCCGCGCCGTGAGCGGCACGAAGCGCTTTCTCGCGCCGGAGATACTGCGGGGCGAGCCCTACACGGCGGCGACCGACATCTACGCCCTCGGCATGACCCTGTACGAATGCATCGCCGGACGGACCGCGCCGATCGCGACAGCCGTCGACGACGAGTGGATCCGGGTTGCCGAGGAGGAGATGAACGGGGCCCTCGCGCGAACGGGCACGCCGCGCCACTCGGCCATCGCGCGGTTCCTCTCGCGCCTCCCGCATCCCGACCCCGCCGTCAGGACCGGCGACTGCGGGGAGCTCGCCGATCGCCTCGCCCTTCTCACCGGCATGGTCGACCCGGCGGCCAACCCGGTTCCCGAGGGGCTCTTCGTCGATCGCGAGGAGATCGTCGACCGGATCGAGCGGGAGTTCCTCGCGGAGGGCGCCGCGAAGAGCCTCCTCGCCCTCCTCGGTCCGGCGGGCGTCGGGCGGAAGAGCATCATGCGCGAGACCCTCCGGCGGGCGCAGCTCGCCGGATACGCCACGATCTCCTTTCTCGAGACGCTCGGCGCCCCCCTCACGATATCGGTGTTCGTCGACCGTCTCTCCCGCGCACTCGATCCCGCCGCGGCCGGCGCCCTCGCCGCCGAGCTCGACCAGGCGGGCGCCGAGGCGGCCGACCGGCGCACGGGCGCGGCCGGCGGCGCACTCTTCTACGACATCGTCGCCCGTGCCGTCGACGGGCTGGCGCGACGGCGGCCCCTCGTCGTCGCCCTGCCGGATATCGATTGCGCGCAGGGCGACGTCGCCCCCTTTCTCGCGCACCTCGCCGGCGAACTGTCCTTTCTCGGCTCCCCCGCCAGGCTCCTCGTGTCGGCCGGCGGCAACGCCCCGTCGGCGGACACGCCGCTCGCCCGGGTTCTCTCGTCGGACAGAGCGCTCCGGATCGAGGTCGCACCCTTCGGCCGGCGGGAAACGCAGCTGTATCTCGATGCCCTCTTTCTCGGCGATCTCTTTTCGGAGCGCGGCATCGACCGCCTCGTGAGCATATCGGCGGGGCTTCCCGCCGCGCTCCGCGGGGCGCTTCTCCGGTGCGTCAGGGAGAGGATACTCGTCCACGAGGAGGGCTCGTGGCGTCTCGACCAGGAACGGTTCATCGCGGCGAAGATCCGCACGGGGATCGGCGAAGGCGTCGACGTCGACTCCCTCGACGACGGGGCGGCCGCCCTCCTCGCCGCCATCCACCTCTGGCAGGCGCCAATCCCCCTCGAGATCCTCGACATCGCCGCACGGGCGCTCGGCGTGCCGGTGACCGCGGCCCTGCAGGAGTTGACGGGCCGCGGCGCGGTGGCCACCGGCGAGGAGGGAACGGTCGCCCTTGCGCATGCGATCGATCCGGCCGCGATCGAAGGGCGGGTGCCCGAGGCCCGGCGCATGGAAATCGCACGGACGCTGCTCCGGATCGCCGGGAATAACACCCGGGAGACTCCGCCCCGAACGAGGCTATCTCTCGCGCTGCAGGCGGGGAACGCCGACGAGGCGATCGCGGCCGGTATCGAGCACGCCGATCGCCTGCGCGCCAACAATGACCTCTTCGAAGCGGCTGCGGTCCTCGAGGAAATCCTGCCCATCGCCGAAAAAAGCGTCGATCGGGACCGCATTCTCGGGATCCGTCACCGTCTTGCGGGGATCAATATCCTTCTCGGGCGTTCCGACGAGGCGCTGGCGCATCTCGGGATCGTCGCCGACATCGCGCCCGATAGCGCCGATCGCTTTCTCGCCCTTCTCGACGCCGGAAAGATACTCACCATCTACAAGGGAAACGCGAAAGACGGGAAACGCCGTTACGAGCAAGCGCTCGATACGGCCCGCAGCCTGAAGGATCGCGGCAAGACGGCCAAGGCGCTCCTCTACCTCGCCGACCATCCCGACACCGACACGATGGCATACCTCGATGAGGCCCTGGTGATATCGGAGGGCGGGGACATCGATACGCGGGCCGAGATCGTCGGCCGCGCAATCTATCATTCCCGCCTCCTGGGACAGCCAGAGGGGATCGCCGATCTCCTGACGGAAGCACACTCCCTCGTCGAGCGCGTTGAGGACACAGTCAGACTCAAACTAAGCGACCAATTAGCAAATTATTATTTTTACCAAGGCGACTATAACAAAACGATCGAGATCACAGAGCGTGATCTTGCTTTTACGAAAGAATCGAACCGATGGTTAAAACATATTGATTATCTAAGAACCCTGGGTGGTTGTTATTATGTTAAGGGGCTATACACAAAAATGATCGAATTATTAAAAGAAGGAGTGTTCCTCGGCAGTCGTTTCAACGATAGCCGATCGATCCTCATCAACACATCGAACATCCTCCTCGCGTATATCAAGACGGCGCAGTACGGAGAAGCGATCGAACAGGCCGCGCGAATCGCCGGACACGAGGATTACACGAGCTTTTCCCGGCAGGCGCCGCACATCACGCAGAAGATCGCCCACCTCTACCTGCTTCTCGGAACATCACACAAGGAGAGATTCGAGAGCGCCCTCGCCGAATCCACGGTGAATGCCGAGGCGGCGGGCAATAACATCACCCTCGGCCATGCGCGCCTGCTCGAGGGACGCAGCGCGATCCAGCAACTCCTGTTCGAGGAGGCCCTCGCTCCGTTCGACGAGGCTCTGGCGCTGTTCGAGAAGACCGACGACCGCGACGACATCGTCGAGGCGCTCTCCTGGCGCGCGCTGGCCCTGGCGGAGCTCGGCCGCCGCGACGAGGCGGTCGCGGCGACATCGCGGGCCGACGAGATCTACGGAAAGATCCACTGCGATTACCAATTGCCTCTTCTTGGGCTCGCGCGCGGAACCGCGGCCGCGGAAGGAAAAGAAGCCCTCGGGATACTCGCGGCGGCCCTTCATGCCAGCGAAGGGATGCAGACGGCCGAGATCACGTGGATGATCCAGAGGGAGATCGCGAGGCGCCATGTGGCCGCGAACGACATCTTCCACGCGCTGCGGTTCTTCAAGGATGCGGTGGAAACGCTCAAGCGGATCACCGAGACGATCGACGACGAGGAAACGCGCTTCTCCTGCCTCACCGTCCCGTTGAGGAGGCGCGTCTTCGACGAGATCAAGGATCTGAAGCGGTCGATCGGGTGAGAGGCGGGAGCGGGCTTGCGTTCCCATGCTCTGCGCGCGGCGTGCGGCTCCGCGCCGGTCCCTATTCCCGTCCCCTTCCCGATTCCCTGAAAAGCAGGACCGCGCCGATGAACGAGCAGACGAGGATCGTCGCCGGCTCGTTGCTCTCACCGACATGCCGCGCGAACATGAGCGACGACGGCAACAGGAGCAAAACCAGCGCCGTTGCGCCGAACCGCCCGAGATCGGTCTTCCAGAACGTCCTCGCGACAACCTGCAACAGGAGGATAACGGCCGCCGTCGCGACGACGGCGACAATCTCTCCGGTCATGGTCGTTCCCCTCCTTCACGCGGCGGCCAGACGCCGCGCACGGATCGCCACGGGTCACCGCGCGGCGTTCGCGTCGGTCACGCGGCAACCTAGATGAGTCCCGCTATCCAGAGCGAGAGCGACACGAACACCACTTCGAGACCGAAGACGGCGAAACCCGCCGACCGGCGGCTCGTCCAGAGCCCCCGGCTTCTGCAGACCTGCATCGTCGCCATGACGACGACCTGGGCGACGACGATCGCGACGATCGCTGCTTTCATGCTCATCGTCCACTCTCCTCCTTACCATCCTCTTTCGTCGAAGGCGTCGTAGGCGGCGACCGACGCGATGCCACCGAAGAAGCCCGTTGCGAAAGGATTCCCAGCGGTCGCGAAATACGCCGCCATGCCGGCGAGACCGTCGCACGCGCCAACGCAGACGTACTTCGCAGCTTTCTTCCACCAGTCCGCCCGCTCGATGTCATCACCGAACTCGATCGGTACGGGACCTTCCCGATCGTACCAGAGTTCGCAGGATTTCCGTAAAAATATCCTGATCTCCTCCATCTCGTCGCACGGCGCCGCCTCGCAGGTGAGCGGTCCGCGCGGCTCGATGCCCTGCGATCGCAATCCCTCGAACAGCCGATGCAGATACGGCCCGTGCCCGGCGGGGATCACGCCGGCCTCGACGAACCGGTCGATGACCTCATCCGGAGAGGTCGACGCCGGATCGTAGATGTCCCATACGCCCTCGGCTTTCCACCGTTCGGCCATCGCCAGGAATCCGAGCATCCGCTCGCGGTCGGGCTCGTAATCGAAACGCCGCTCCTCGCAGACAGCCCGGGCCGCTTCCACGTACGCGTCGACGCGTGCCTCCCTCGTCAGCTCGCCGCGCCGCGGACAGCGCTCCAGGTAGGCACCGACGATCAGGTTGTGCACCTCTCCCGCCGTGACTTCCCCGGCGGCCACCTTCTCCTCCGGCGCCACGAAACCGTCGTTCGCGCATGACGCGAACAGAAACCCCGGGATGCACACGATCGCGATCATACGCATGCATTCACGCATCATGACATGCCTCCTTTCCCGGTTCCCGATCCATCGATCCCGCCGGCGGCCGGATGATGCCGCCGGCGGCGTGAAAAAGAAAAGAACCATCCAGCTGTGGCAGTTGCGCGACGGGGGGACTGAGAGCGGAGCCACAGCGAGCGGACGGTTCTTTTCAAACGGTCGTCCTCGCTCCCGGAATGCGTCGAGCAAGGATTGATCTGCAAAGCTCGATCTCTCCATATATCACGTTCCGTGCCACGGCACGGCGCCCCGCCGGAGCGAGGGAGCGGCGTCGCGCGGATGGCCGCAACCCGTTACAATAGAACATTCTGAGGGATCGGCACCAGGAGCCCGTTCCGCCTGGCCGATTTCGACGGACGCCGCGGCGCGGGCGCGCACTGTTCACGGCGTTGACCGGCTGGAGGGCCCGCCTGCGACAATGTCCGATCGTTGCGCGAGTTGACGGCGCCACCAGGACCGTTGACAGTATGAACAGTGTTGACGGGATCGGCGGAGGACGTAGATCAGGCCGTTCGGGGGCCGCTGATGAGGTTCGAGAGGCCGGCCCGGCGCAACTCCTTGTAGAGCGTGCCGCGGGAGATGCCGAGCCACCGGGCGGCGGCCGTCTTGTTTCCGTTGCACATGCTGAGGGCCTTCCGCAGGCTGTCAGTGGTGCGGACCGCCCCGGCGGACGGAACGGCCTCGCCCCGGCCGCCGGCGGCGCCTTCGCCGAGCCTCGCTGGCAGCATCTCCATCGTGACGACGCCGCCGGGGCCGAGATGCCGCACGCGGTCGAGCACGGTGAAGAGCTCGCGGACGTTGCCGGGCCACGAGTACCGCTGGAGGCGTCGCAGCGCCCCGCTCTCGACGCGCACCGTCTCCCGGCCCTCCTTTCGCCCGCAGAGGAAATACGAGACGAGCGGCATCACGTCCTCGGGCCTGGTCCTGAGCGGCGGGAGATGGATGTGCTCGGCGTTGATCCGGTAATAGAAATCCTCCCGGAAGGTCGATGCCTCGATCTTCCGTTCGAGTTCCCGGTTCGTGGCGGAGATGATGCGCACGTCGACCGGACGCTCGACGTTCTCGCCGAGACGCCGCACCCGGCCTTCCTGGAGGATACGGAGCAGCTTGACCTGCTGGAGCGTCGAGAGCTCGCCGACCTCGTCGAGGAAGAGCGTGCCACCCGCCGCCTCCTCGAAGATCCCCGTGCGGTCGGTGAAGGCGCCGGTGAACGATCCCTTCCGGTGGCCGAAGAACTCGCTCTCGAAGAGATGATCGGGGATCGCCGCGCAGTTGACCGCGACGAAAGGACGATCGCGGCGGTCTCCCGACTCGTGGATCGTCCGGGCGACGAGCTCCTTGCCCGTTCCCGTCTCGCCCGTCACGAGGACCGGACGCTCGAACGAGGCGGCGAACCTGATCTGCCGCAGGACGCCCAGCATCGCATCGGACGCGGCCACGAGGCGATCGGCGATGAGGTACTCGTCGGAGAACCGGATCTCGACCATCCCCGTCCGCCGGTCGGGCTCGACGGCCGCGGCCGTCCGCCGCCGGGCCGAGAGGATCCCCAGAAGCTCGCCGGCCCTCTTCTTCAGGATCTCCGCGTCCATCCCCTCGAGGAGGTGCATCGCCTCGAGGACGCCCCCCCAGGCGCCGTCGAGGTCGGCCGCCGGTGTGTCCTGGTCGTCGAGGCGGGCGAGGATCGCCTCTGCGACAGCCACACGGGTCTCCGCCAGATCGAAAAGACAGCCGGCGCGTCGCAGCAGGCCGCATGCCGCGTCGAAGTGCGACATCGCCTTCGCCACATCGCCCAGATTCAGGTAGCACAGCCCGAGGAGACGTCCGGCGACGCCCTCCGCGCGGCGATCCCGGAGCTCCCGCGCGAGGTTCGCGGCCTTCCTGAGGTGGACGACGGCCGGCGCGGCCGCGCCCCGGGCGAGGAAGAGCTGGCCGATCCGCCGGTTGGCCTCGGCGACCATGTCGCCGCCGGGAGCGAAGGCCATGGCCATGTCGAGACACCGCCTGAACATCCGGTCGGCCTTGGAGAGCATCCCCTGCTCGAGGCGGATGCCGCCCATCGCGCAGAGGGCGATGCACTCTTCGCGCCGATAGCCGTCCGCGGCGGCGAGCCTCTCGGCCTTCCTGAAGAGACCGACCGCGCCCCGCGCATCGCCGGCCCGGCTCCTGACGATCCCCAGGGCGAGCGTGGCCCGGCAGTGACCCGCGCGCCAGCCGACGGCCGCGAAGGCCCGTCTCGCCGTGGTGGCGTGTCTTTTCGCCTCGGCGAACTCGCCGCGCCGGGTCAGCGTCAGGGCGAGGTTCAGCGCCGCGGCCGCCTCGCCGTACGCGTCTCCCCCCTCCCGGCAGATCCGCAGCGCCCTGCGCGCATACTCCGCGGCCGACCCCGTCAATCCCCTGTTCAGCGCGAGAAGGGAGATCATCGCGAGTATCCGCGACTGCAAGGCGGCGTGGGCGTGATGCGTCGCGAGGCCGAGCGCCGACTCCAGCCGCCTCTCGGCCTCCTCCTCGCGGTTGAGATAGAAGAGACACGCGCCCTCGACGAGCAACCGCTCGGCGACGAGCCCGGGAGCGTCCACGCCGGGAAGGCCGTCGAGTCGTTCGAGCAGATCGAGCGCCTTCCGGTACTCGCTGCGGCGGCGATGGACGTTGGCGAGAAGGATCGACGATTCCACGTCGATCCGCCGCCGGACCGAGGCATCGAGCTCGCCGGCGAGATCGCGCGCCTCCGCGACACGCCGGCGGCACTCGTCGAATCGCGCCAGGCCGTAGGAGCCTCTCGCCGCCTCGAGCGCGGCGAGGCAGCGGCGCCGCCCGTGCTCCGGCCCGCTGCGGCGGTAGGCCTCGTCGGCGAACCGCGCCGCGGCGCGATAATCGCCTCGCCGGCGGCACGCGGCGGCCTCCCCGAGGATGCGATCGATATCGTTGCGGTCTTCACGCATGACGGTATCTCTCCCGCCGCTCACCGGACCGGTGCGCGGACTCCTCCGAGAAAATACAGCCAGAATCTGAGGGGCATCCGGCGCAAGGCGGCCCGCGGCCGCGCAGCGACCGGCAGGTCGCCGGAACGGTCGCCCGTCGCCAGCGGCGAGCGCGGGTATCCGTCGATCCCCACCGGGTCGGTGACGATCGCCGGGTCCTTTATCCTGAGATGGGGATCCTCGCCCGGTTCCCCCCCGACCGTCAGTCCGTAGATCGAGAAGGTCGCCGGCCGCGGCTCGGCCGCACGGAGGGGGCCGGCAAGGGCGCAGAGAAGACACAGGGCCGACAGATACAGGAAAAGCGGCGATCCCGCTCGCGTCACACGTTTCATACTGACCTCGAACCTCGGATGCGATGTTCGTGCACGCGGTCGGTACGTCCCGTCGATTCCAGAATGTCGAACCATCGAAAGGAACCGCTTTCGATTATTGTATCAGATCGCAGCCGCCCATGTCAATCCATGCTGGAATTATTCACCCATACCGTTCACCCGTCCGTCTTTTTCCATTGCAATACAGTCAAATATATTTTACTATTGTACCGATTCATTTACGATTCTCACAACCGTTTTCAAACAAGGGGGTTGCGCCCGCCCGTCACCGTCGGTCGTAAACATTTGTTGACACATCCCGGTGCGGCCGGTGACGATCCCGGGCTCCCCGCGCTGCCGACGGGCCCGCAACTCATTGCAAGCAAGGTTATTATGATATCTTTACGCTCGACCGACGCGTGGCACGGCACTTGCCCTCGATATTCGCGGGTTGGTATAGCCTTGGAAAAAAAAGGCTTACCGGGCCCGTACACTGAGGGAGGTGATACGGCTACCACGACGAGACGTTTCGAACCGCCGGATCGTCGGTCCGGCGGGACACGCGATATTCCCGGTTCCGTGACTACCGGCAACCGAACCATACCCTTTCGGCCGGAGGGGAACAGGCTTGAAAGGTATATGATGAGAGAGCGCGACCTGGATCGATACATCGATAACCTCGAGAAGATCGTGCTCCGCAAGGAGCGCCAGATACGCAAGCTGAAATCCGGCGCCCGGCTGAGCGACCTTTCACGGTGCATGGCGCACGGGATGGTCACGCCGTTCCGGGCGTTGCGCCGTGATATCGAGCGGCTGATCGGCGAGACGAGCCCGCCGATCGAGCCGGGGCTCCCCTGCGGCGGCGAATGCGCCGCGACGGACACCGTGGCGGTCGGCCGGAAGGATCTCGACCGGCTCCGCGAGCGGCTCCGCGCGTGCTGCCGGCTGATCGACGGCATGCTCGACAATCTCATCGCGGGCACGTGGACACCGCCGGTTCCCGTCGAGACGATCGACCTGAACCGGGTCGTCGACCGCTTCGTCGACCAGTTGAGCGATCACGGCGGCGCGGGCGCGCCGCGGATCGTCCTCCGCCTCAACCGGCACATCCCCGAGATGGAGATACGGGAATGCGATTGCTTCCTCGTGATCCACAACCTGGTCATGAACGCCATCGAATCCGTCTCCACCGGCGAGAACGGAAAGGTAATCATCAGGACGGACCTGCGCGGCGACAACGCGATGATCGAGGTGACGGACAACGGCGCGGGAATCCCCGGGGAGATCGCAGAGAGCATATTCAAGCCCTCCTATTCGACGAAATGGATGCCCGACGACAAGTTCAGGCACCCCGGCCTCGGGCTGTACACCGCGGCGCGGATCGTCGAGCAGAACGGCGGCCTGATAGAGCACGCGAGCAGGCAGGGCAAGACGACGTTCATCGTCCTCCTGCCGATCCAGGCCCGCCCGGAACGGGAATCGCGCCGCGAGGGGCCTCGCGGCATGGAAACGAAGATCGCGGGACTGTCATCCGTCGACGCGGAAGACGAAGGGATCCCCGGGATCGTCCGGTAATCTCATCGTTCTCACCTCCCGCGCCGGGGAGACAGCAGATCGCGTGCCCGCAGGTCGGCGATGGGTGCTGAAAGCGCATCCCGTTGCGCGGAAGAAAGATGGGCGAATACCGGCGGCGATGCACGAACGCCGGGGATTCGGGACGATCGTCAATGCGTTCACGGAACGGCCGCGGAAAGACGGATCATGAACACACGGTTCGCTCGAATACGAGACGGGGACAGCTGATCGCGGGACACCGTCCCGGCCACCGCGAGCAGGAGGCGGGCGGGGACACCGGGCACGGAAAGGAGTGGGGCGACATGGACACAGGCAACACGGACGGCGAACGGGCGGGCGCCGGACAACTCGAGAGGACATCCGCCTTCTTCGATGACGTCGAGAGCGACCTCGCCGACATCGGACGCTCGACGGTCGTCGAACGGGACAGGGATCTCTCCGCCAGGCTGGAGAAGACGGAGCACCGGCTGGGCAAACTCGAGATGTTGATCGGCATCTCCCGGAATCTCAACTCGACCCTGAACCTCAATGAGCTGCTCGAGGCGATCGTCGATTCGATCATCAAGCTCGTCGATTCGGACCGGGGGTTCCTCATGCTCGCCGACCGCGGCGGCGACATGAGATTCCGCATCGCGCGCGACCGGGAAGAGCACCGCCTCGAGGAGAAGGATTTCGAGGTGAGTTACAGCATCATCAACGATGCGGTGAACCGCAAGGAGCCGCTCTTCCTCTCCGACCTCCACACGCACGACGAGTTCAAGGACAAGAAGAGCGTCGTCGCGCTCGACCTGCGCACGGCCGTCTGCGTGCCGATCGTCCGCGACGAGAAGGTGATCGGTGTCATCTATACCGACAGCCACCGGATCAAGAACGAGTTCTCCCCGGACGACATCTCGGTCGTGGGAGCGTTCGCCTCCCAGGCGGCGATCGCGATCGAGAACGCCCGGCTGCACGGCGAGCTCATCCTGTCGCGCGAGAACCTGGAACGCGAGAACCTGAGCCTTCGCCAGGAACTCTCCGAGCGGTACGAGTTCTCGGGGATCATCGGGAAGAGCAAGTCGATGATCGACATCTTCGACACGATCACGAAGATCGCCCCGCATCCGACGACGGTACTCATCCAGGGAGAGACGGGGACCGGCAAGGAGCTCATCGCCCGCGCGATCCACTTCAACGGTCCGCGCAAGACCAGGCAGCTCGTCACGATCAACTGCGGCGCCATGCCCGAGCAGCTCCTCGAAAGCGAGCTCTTCGGCCACGTGAAGGGCTCGTTCACCGGCGCGGTGAGCGACAAGAAGGGATTGTTCGAGACGGCCAGCGGGGGAACGATCTTCCTCGACGAGATCGGCGAAATGCCGGTCCAGCTGCAGGTGAAGCTGCTCCGTGTCCTGCAGGAGGGCGAGATCAGGCGGGTCGGCGACAACACGCCGCGCCGCGTGGACGTCCGGGTGATCGCCGCCACCAACCGCGATCTCGCCGAAGACGTGAAGACGGGGCGGTTCAGGCAGGACCTCTTCTACCGTCTCAACGTGGTGCCGATCTCCATCCCGCCGCTCCGTGACCGGGTGGAGGACATCCTCCCCCTCATCGAGCATTTCCTCCGGAAGTACGCCGGCAAGATGGACAAGGATGATCTCCGGATCGTCCCCGAGGCGATCAAGGCGCTCCTCGCGAACCGGTGGACCGGCAACGTGCGGGAACTGGAGAACTCGATCGAACGGGCCGTCGCGTTGAGCGGGGAATCCCATGTGCTCACGAGGGAGCATTTCGCCGACTTCGTCCGCCACAACGACATCGTCGACCAGCTCGGCCGCCAGGAGACCCTGAAGCAGAAGATGCTGGTGGTCGAGAAGCGCATCATCACCGAGGCGCTCCGCGAGTCGGGCGGCAAGGTGACGCAGGCCGCCGGTGCCCTCGGCGTCACGCGGCAGCACCTGCACAACAAGATCAGGCAGCACGAGATCAGGCACCACTGACGTCGCCCGGCGGTCCGCCCGCGCGGGGCGAGTGAGCCGTTGACACCCGGCATCCGCGGGCGCATCATGAGCGGGCAGTGAGACAAGGAGGTGCCCCGATGGATATCGTATCGGTCAGGATACAGAAGCCCACCGAAATCAATTTCATACTCGGACAGTCCCATTTCATCAAGACGGTCGAAGACATCCACGAGGCGGCGGTCTCGTCGGCCCCCGGCATCCGGTTCGGTCTCGCCTTCTGCGAGGCCTCGGGCGACTGCCTGATACGCGTCTCGGGCAACGACACCGAGATGATCGACCTCGCAACGGCGAACGCCGAGGCGATCGGCGCCGGACATTCCTTCATCCTCTTCATGAAGAACGCCTTTCCCATTCACATCCTGAACGCGGTGAAGAACGTCCCCGAGGTCTGCCGGGTCTTCTGCGCGACGGCGAACGACACCGAGGTCATCGTCACCGAGTCGAAGCTCGGCCGGGGGATCCTCGGCGTCATCGACGGCGAGAAGCCCAAGGGTGTCGAGGACGCCGACGGCAAGAAGTGGCGGCGCGACCTCCTGCGCAAGTTCGGCTACAAGCTCTAGGGACGCGCCCGCGTCGAACATCGGGGCCGGTCGCGAAGGGCGGGCCGCCCCGCGCGCCTACCCCTCCCCGATCCCCAGCCGCTTGATGCGATAGATCAGCGTCGTCCGTTTGAGGCCGAGCAGCGCGGCCGCCCGGCTCCGGTTTCCCGCCGCGGCGGCGAGAGCGGCGGCGATCTCGCGCCGCTCCGCCTGTTCGAGACGTTCGCGGAGCCCGCCTGCGGAGCCCTCCGCCGCGGCGAAGACGCCGCACAGGAGGCGCTCCGAGAAATGTCCCGCCCGGAGCGTGCCGCCGCCGGCGAGCGTCGCCGCCCGGAAAAGCTCGTTGCGCAGCTCGCGTACGTTCCCCGGCCAGTCGTACCGCTCAATGACCGCCCGGGCCCCCTCGCCCAGCTCGAGCTCGCCGAAGTCGCACCGCCCGGCCGCTTCCTCGAGCGTCCACCGCGCGATCGGCACGATGTCCCCCCGCCGCTCCCGCAGCGGCGGCACCCGGAAGCCGAACACGTCGAGCCGGTGGTAGAGATCGGCCCGGAAGAGCCCCTCGGCCACGAGCTGCCCGAGATCGCGATTGGTCGCGGCCACGATCCTCCCGGCCGAGCGTCTCGCCGTCCGGCCCCCGAGCGGCAGGTACTCCCCCGTGTCGAGAAACCGGAGCAGCTTTCCCTGGAGGGCCGGCGGCAGGTCGCCGATCTCGTCGAGGAAGAGCGTTCCCTTGCCGACGGCTTCCGCCAGCCCCGCGGCGTCGCCGGCCGCGCCGGTGAAGGCGCCGCGGACGTGCCCGAAGAGCACGCTCTCGAAGAGATCCCCGGGAATCGCCGCCATGTTGGCCGGCACGAAAGGCTCGCCGGCCCGGCCGCTTTGCTCGTGGACGAGCCGGGCGAGCAGCTCCTTGCCGACCCCCGTTTCGCCGGTGAGGAGCACGGGGAGGGGCGTCCGCGCGGCGCGGCGGAGCCGATCGACGAGGAGCCGCATCGACGGGTCTGCGACGACCGGCAGCCCCGGACCGGGTATCGCGGAGCCGCGTCCGCGGCGGATCCGCCCCGTCCTCGACGGTCCGGCCCCGGCGGCGGCCGCCGGCCCGGCGAGGTGTCCGGCGGGAATGATCCGGTCGCCGTCCCTCAGCGCCTCCCGGAGCCGGCGAAGCCGCCGGGCCCGCCCGCGATAGAGACCCAGCGCCGCCTTGTTCGACGCCGCGTCGTCGAGACAGGCCGCAGCCGGGCCGTGTTCGTCGCGGGCGAGATGGATCTCGGCCATGAGGAGCAGGACGCCGAGGCGCTCGCCCGGCCGCCCGGCGACGTCGCCGAGCAGCCCGTGCAGCCGGTCCAGCGCCCGATCGGTGCGACCCGACCGGCCGTCGCCGAGCGCGGCGGTCATGCGCGTGTAACGCAATCCGTCACCGTCGCCGAGCGCCTCGTAGCTCCGCGAGGCGAACGCGAGGAATGAGCGGTAGGAGGGATCGCCCCGACGGGCGAGGCAGGCGGCGAGGTTCGATGCGGCCTTGGCCGCCGCGAGGGCGCACCCGGCGGTCACGGCGAGATCGAAAACCCGCCTGAGCACCTTCGCCGCGGCCTCTTCCCGACCCCGCGCCCGAAGCACGAGCGCATGGTTGACCAGGAGGCCGAGCGGCACGTCGCCGCCCGGCGGACGGGCGAAGCGCCGGGCGGAGAACCGCAGCCAGGCGCCGGACAGGCAGGGCCTGCCGCGCAGAAGCATGACACGGGAGATGACGAGCGCCGCCCAGGCCCCGGTTGCGCCCCGCCCGCCGTCCTCCCCGCGCAGATACGAAACGAGGGGAACGACGGCGTCCCCCCTGCCTTCGAGAAACCGGCGGTACCGTCTCTCCAGTTCCGGAGGGGCCGTCTGTTCCACGGACGCTCCTTGCCGAAGAACGGCATCGCTGTGTATCGGTATCGATCGTGAACAGTATAGCCGAGATTGTTGATTCTGTCAAATATTTACACAGAGAATATTTTATAACTACTTTTGCTGGATAAAGATACACCGCATTTCCTGTTGACCGTCAAGAATCATTCTGATATAATTGCCTTCTCGCAGCGTACCCGGGCTCCGGGCGGCCGCCAGCCGCCCGATCCGGCCCGCCGGGGGGATCACGTACGGACGCGATTCACATGGAGGTGAATGAACCGCGCCGAATCGCCGAATCACTGTTCACCATTCAACGAACGACCGATGGAGGATACCTGCATGAAGAAGGCTATCGTTCTCTGCGCCGCGGCGATCCTGCTCTCCGGCGCCGCCGCCGCCCAGACCTGGGATCCCGCGCTCTTCACCGTGACGCCCGAGAAGGACTGCTACGTCGTCTGTCCTGCCGGCGACTTGTGGTTCTGCTTCTGCATCAAGTACGACGGCGAGCCCCTCATGGCGCCCACGAGCGACGTCTGGATGTCCATCGAATGCGGAACGGGCGATTTCCATCTCTGCCCGGCCGAGTGCCTCGACAAGTGCGCGGGGCTCGTCTCCGAGGACTGCCACTCGATGCCCGGCTGCGGACGCGAGTACTGCTGGTTCTACCGGCTGGGCGGCTGCTGTGAGCAGGCCACGATCACCATGCACATGAAGTACGATCCGACGCCCTTCTACACCCTCGTCGTGCCCGTCAAGTCCACCGACCTCGACGGCGACGGCGTCGTCGACGCCGCCGACGAGAGCTTGCTCGCCTCGATGATGGGCACGTCGGATGCCTGCGCCGACCTGAACTGCGACGGCACCGTCGACGCCGTCGACATGGCGATCCTGCTCTCCCACGCGGGACACGGCTGCGAGCAGTGGATCGGCACCGAGGACGCGACCTGGGGACGGATCAAGTCGACCTACACCGAGTAGCGGCAAGATCCATCGCCGGATACATAACGCCCCTCCGGACTCTCGCCCGGGGGGGCGTTCCCGTTCGTGGTGATTCAGTCGGTCCCGGGCGGGCCGACCGGTTCCCCGCCGCCCGAGCGACCGCGCCGGAAATGGAAGGCGGCGAAGACGACCGCGAAGCAGAGGTACCCGAACGCCCACGGCCCGCCCGCGTTCCAGCCGATGCGGGCGATCGTGTCGTTGCCGAGGAGCTCCCAGGCGTGGATGACGCCGAAGAAGGCGAGCGCCGCCGCGGCGAGCGACCACAGCGAGGCCTTGAGGAATTCCCGCTCGATCAGGAAGACGCTGATCGCCCCGAGGATCATCGAGGTGAAGATGAACCCCTGGTCGAGGGCGAGGATGCCGCTGAACCCGTTGATCGGCACCCCCTTCTCCGCCGCCTCGGCGAGCGTGACGCCGGCCCCCGCGTATCCCTGCTTGAGGATGTTGATCCCCCACGCGGCGAAGGCGGGAAAGAGGCCGACGACGACGGCGGGCGCATGCGCCCGCGGCGTCGCCTGGAAGGCCTGGCTCGCGATGATGATCCCGATCCACAGGACGATCGCGATCCCCGCCTCCATCGGCACGATCGTGTTGATCGCCTTCACCAGACCGAAGAGCGTGATGACGACGAAGAAGACGCCGTTGACGAGCGAATATCCCGTCCGCGCGCCGAGCCCCTTCCACCCGGGATGCCCGATGTACATCGTCGTGGGGAAACAGGACCCGAAGAGGGAGGCGACGAGCGTGCCGATGCCGTCGACGGCGAGCGAGGGCATCGTCTCGTAGCGGTCTCCCGCCGCCTCGGCGCTCTCGAGGTTCTGGAGGGAGCCGAGGATGTTGAACATCGCCATGGGAAGGATGATCGAGAAGTACCTGAGCAGGTAGGGGCCGCGGATCACCGCGACGAGGGCGCCGATCGACGGCACCGGGGGATGGAAGCCGATCTCGCCGACGGCCGCGCGGACGGCCGGCGGGTCCATCATGCCGAAAAACCAGGCGAGGACCGTTCCCGCCGCGAGGGCGACGAGACCGCCCGGAAGACCGAAGGGGAAACGGACGTGCGAGAAATACTGGATGAGGATGATCGCGAGCGGCAGCATGGCGATGAGCGGCTTCTCGAAGGTCTGGAAGGCGAAATCCATCGAGATGAAGGTGATCGCGATGCCGGCGAGCGTGGCCAGCAGGGCCGCCCGGGGAGTGATCCGCCGCAGGATGTCGATGAAGAAGGCCCCGGCGAACTCGATGACGCCGCTCCCGAAGCAGGCGAGAAGCCCGACCTGCCAAGCGACCTGCCAACTCCCCGTCTCCCGGTAGACCGGCCCCATGATGAAGATAAGGTAGCCGAAGAGGCTGACCGTGTTGATCCCGTAGGGCAGCGCAGTCACGTCGCGCCGCCGCTCCCTGATCGCCAGCCGTCGCGCCTGCCACGAGTAGAAGAGGTTGCCGAAAACCACCGACAACGCGGCGCCCGGCAGGATGCGGGAGAAGACGAAGTCCGACGGGATGCCGGCGATCATCGGGCAGAGGGTGGCGATGAGCAGGAACTGGATGAGATTGTCGATCGCCAGCCCGAAGAAGCCGTCGATGTCCCGCTTGACGATCCAGGGATAGGAGAAGCGTTCGTTCATCGAAGATCCCTCCGCGCGGCGTCGCCGCCCCGTGCGCCGGCGTGCGCCGGCTCCCGGGCGGCGTCCCGGAGAGGAACGATAGCAGACCGGCCCCGCCATTTCCACACCTTCCGCCTTGCTTCGCATCGCTCATTGACGCCGCCGCGCTCTTACCGATAGAGTCCTTCCGACGGCGCCCCGGCGACCGGGGCGCGGCGATTTCACGGGAGGAAGAGACATGACGCGGCTCTCCGGCGATCGACGATCCATCCTCGTGCCCGCCCTCACGCTGCTTCTGCTGTTCGCCGTCTCCTGCGACGAGGACGCGGCCGACCCCGAGTCCGGCGCCCAGGCCTACCTGCGGATCGTCTCCGGCGACGGGCAGACCGAGCGCACCGGCGCGTGGGCGCCGCGGGAGCTGGTCGTCGGCGTGCGCGATATCATCGGCACGCCTCTCGCCGGTCGCGCCGTCTCCTTCTCGTGCGGAGCGACCGGCGCCCAGATCAGCCCGGAAACGGCCGTCTCGGACGAGACCGGCATCGCCGCGGTCCGCGTCCGTCTCGGGGAGGACGCCGGCGAACAGACCGTCCTGGCCACCGTCGCGGGCGACGAGGCCGTCTTCTCGCTTTACGCCGTCGAGATCGCCTGCGACGAGGCATCGCTCCCGCATGCCGGCGCGTGGACGCCCGGCCACGTCTTCATCTCGACGCCGAGCTCGACGCTCCTGGCGGGCGCCGGTTCGGCGGTGATCGAGTACGACCCCGACGACGGCTCAATCGAGAAGATCCTCGAGACGGCCGAGATCCTCACCGACATCGCCTTCTCCCCCCGCGGTGATCTCTACGTCGCCTCGTCCTCGGCCGTCTACCGCGTCGATCCGGCCACGAAAACGCTCGTCTCCCATCTGGCGCTGACCGCCGCGCAGCCGGTCGAGATCGAACCCAATCCCGGCGGCGTGCTGGTGGGGATCCGCCAGGACGCGCTCTTCACGATCGGCTGCCCCGGTGAGGATCCGGCGACCCTCTACGAAATGGGTCTGCAGCTCGATCCGGCGCTTCTCGTCGTCGATCCCGGGGACCGGGCGATCTACGCCTTCGATCCGGAGGGATCGGTGTACTGGATCTTCCGTCTCGCGTGGGACGGCTTCGACGAGGGGCCGCTCTCGGTGGAGATGGTCGAAGCGGTTACCGGCGGCCCCGACGCGCCGAACGGCGCGTGCATGGACGCCGACGGCGCCATGTACCTGGTCATGGATTCCAACGAATCGGAACGGCGTATCTGGAGGTTCCACCCGGCCGAGGGCAGCGAATCGCTCTTCTACAACCTCTACCTGCACGACGTCAACACGGGGACCCCGCCGGGCCGCTGGGGCGACGCGGCGGTCCGGGAAAACGCGCTCTATCTCATCGACACGCGGAACAACCGGCTCGTGTGGCTCACGATCGGCGACGGGAACGGCACGTGGGGCGGAATGGTGGAGAACACCGCCTTCTCGCGCCCCGGGACGGACAGCGAGAGATACGGCATCGCCGTATCGCCCGCCCCGTGAATTGGTCAGGAACCGTCGGCCGGAGCCTTCAGCCAGCGGTCCATCCAGCCGATGAACTCGCGGTAGTAGAGCTCGTTGTTACGCGGCTTCAGCACCCAGTGTCCCTCGTCGGGAAAATAGAGGAGCCGCGAGGGAACGCCGAGCCGCTGGAGGGCCGTGAACATCTGCAGCCCCTCCCCCACCGGCACGCGGAAATCGAGCTCGCCGTGCACGACGAGCGTCGGCGTGGAGAAGTTCGCCGCGAAGCGGTGGGGACTCCATTTCTCGTAGAGCTCGGGCCGCTCGTAGAGCGAGCCTCCGAAATCCCACTCGGGAAACCACAGCTCCTCGGTCACTCCCGTCTTCGACGCGAGGTTGAACGCCCCGGCCATCGAGACGAACGCGGCGAAGCGGTCGGTGTGCCCGGCGATCCAGTTGACCATGTAGCCGCCGAATGACGCGCCGGCCGCGCCGATGCGGCCGGCGTCGACGTACGGCAGCGCGGCGAGCCAGTCGACGCCCCTCATGATGTCCTCGTACGCCGCGCCACCCCAGTCGAGGCTGATCGCGTTCACGAACTCCTGCCCGAACCCGTCGCTTCCCCGGAAGTTGGGGATGAAGATCACGTAGCCCGCCGCGGCGAAGGTCTGGGCGTTCCAGTTGGTGTACCACGAATCGGCGAAGGCCGACTGCGGCCCGCCGTGGACGAGGACGATCGCCGGGTACGTCTTCCCGGGATCGAACCCCGGCGGCTTGATGAGAAAGGCCTGTATCCGGTCGCCGCCGGCGCCCTCGTACCCGACGCTCTCGGCGTCGTTCATCTCGATCGACGAGAAAACGGGTTCGTTGAAGGAGGTGACGCGCTCGAGGTCCGTGCCGTCGGCGCGACACGTCCAGATCGAGTGCGGAAAGGACCAGGAGCGCCTGACGAGCACGATCCGCCTGCCGTCCGGCGAGACGCCCGGCGAACCGTTCGTTCCCGTCGACACGAGGGTGCGGATCTTCCCGGACCTCGTGTCGATGGAGAAGAGCGCGTTGCAGCCGTCGTCTCCCGCGGTGAAGACGATCCGCCGCGAATCCGGCGCCCACACGAATTCGTTCACCCAGCGGTCGAATCCGGCGGTGAGCTCGCGCGTCTCGCCCGTGCGCCGGTCGCGGAGCATCAGCCGCCAGCGATCGGCCTCGAAGCCGGGCGTCTCCTGGCTGCGCCAGGCGAGCCACCTGCCGTCGGGACTGAAGGCGGGCGATTCGTCCGCGCCCCCGTTCGTGGTGGCCCGGCGCATCCCGCCTCCCGCCGGGTCGATCAGGAAGATGTCGTAATTCGTGGAGATCGCCTCGTCCTCGACCATCTTCGCCGCGACGGCGATCTCCCGCCCGTCGGGAGAGAAGGCGTACTCGCCCGAGCCGCCCCACGGAAATCCGGGAATATCGTGGTTTTCGCCGGGGGTGAGATCGCGCGCCTCGCCGCCGGCCGCCTCGACGAGGAAGAGGTGGTTCCGCCGTCCTTCCTTCCACGTGTCCCAGTGCCGGTAGAGGAGCCGGTCGATCACGCGCGCCTTGACGGGGCTCTCCTCGCGTTCCCGCGCCCGGGCCGCGTTGCAGGAATCGTCCGGGCAGCCCGGATCGACGAAGGAGTAGAAGAGGATGTACCGGCCGCACGGCGACCAGACCGGATCGTGCGCTCCCGTCGAGATGTCCGTCACCCGCGTGGCCTCGCCGCCGTGTACGGGGATCGTCCAGACCTGCGGCGATCCGCCCCGCGTGGAGACGAAGGCGAGGTGCGAGTTGTCCGGCGACCACCGGGGATGGACATCGGCTCCGTCGCCGGCGGTGAGCTGCCGCGGCTCCCCCCCGGGCAGACTCGCCACCCAGATGTGGGTCCGGTTGCGGTTCGCGTCGAGATCGGGCACGGAGACGGTGAACGCGACGGCCAGGCCGTCGGGCGAGATCTGCGGGTCGGCGCAACGGGTCATGCCGAGAAACCGGTCGATCGTGAGCACGTCCGCCCCCGCGGCCGCGGCCGCGAACAGGACGAGGGCGATCACGGCGAGTCTCTTCATCTGTCCGACCTCCCCGGGTACGGGAAAAAAAGGGCCGGCGCCGCATGGCGGCCCCGGCCCGTGTCGTCGCTCTCGGGCGGCTATTTCTTCAGCGACTCGATCGCTTCCTTCTCCGAGGCGAACACGTCGAAGATCAGGTTGAGCCGGGTGACCTGGAGGATGCCCAGAACGCGGTCGTTGGGATGGCAGAGCTTGATCACGCCGCCTTCCTTCGCGAAACGGGAACGGGCGGAGACGAGGATGCCGAGGCCGGTGCTCGAGATCCACTTCACCTTCCCCAGGTTGATGGCCAGGTCGAGCTTCTTCTCCGACGCGAGCTGCGAGACCAGGTCCACCAGCTGCATGTTATCCGGACCGCCGTACATCTCGCCGGACAACTCGAGGACGGTCACACCGTCGACCTCTTTCTGCTTGATCTTCATGACGCCTACCTCTGTGAGAGCGAATCGATGATCGGAATCCTACTTGAAGCTGTCCAGCGCCTCCTGCTCGGAATCGAATGTGTCGAAGACCTCGGGGATGAGGCCGGACGTCTTGAGAACGAGGCCGACACGATCGGAGACGGCGAAGATCTTCATGATCGCCTCATCCCGCTTGGCGGAGACGTATGAGGCGATCATGACGCCGGCGCCCAGTGAGTTCAGCCACTTGACCTCAGCGAGATTCAGGACGAATTTCTTGGTCCCCTTCTCGAGATACGACTTGATGATCTCCTGGATCTTCTCGGATTCGGGGCCGCCGTCGATCTGCCCGGCGAGGTCAAGAACGATCACTCCACCCGCATCACGTTGCGTGATGGTCAGCATTACCCTCTCCTCTCGCTAGCCCGTGTGGCTATATGTTTCGTTTACGTGCCGGTTTAGAGAATAATATAAGGTGCAGGCCACGCAAACAATCGGAAAATTCCGATGGCCGCATGGTAGCACCACGTTCTATCCGTGTCAAGAATCACCGGGAAGCCGATCGGGGCGGTCTCGATCCCCCGCCGGGGAGCGCCGGAAAGCGGTCAATTCCCCCCGAAAACCCCCGAAATCCGGCATACCGAGCCGTGATCCCCCCGGACCTCGCCGCATCCCGCGCCGGGAGCGACCGGCGGCGGCGCGAGACCGCGCGTCACCCCGGCGGCGCGATCCGACGGCCGCGTCCTCTCCTGGCGGCGGAGAATCAGCGGGAGAGCTTGCGTCCCTTCCCCGAATCGGAGATCTCGACGAGCCCCGACGGATAGGGCTGGAAGAAGGTCTGGTCGGCCAGGTAGGGCTCGCCGAAACGGACGATCCAGGCCATCACGATGTTCTGGCAGACGCTCAGGGGAACCTTTCCGTCGCGGTACTGCTGGAGGCTGTCGAGGAAGAAGGCCTTCTCCCGCGCGGCGAGCTGCTTGCCGAAATAACCGAATGCGTGCATCAGCACGTTGATGTTCGATGTGTACCGCGGCGGCGCCTGCATGGCCACGGCGAGATGCTCGCCGTACCGGCGGAAGACCTCGCCGGCTGGCTCGCGGTCGGGATTGGCGACGATCCGGCCGAGGACGCGCATCTCCTTCTGGTTGTACGCCATCAGCATCAGCTTGTGTCGCGCCTGGAACCCGACGAGATCCTTCATCCGCCGCGCCGCGGCGATCCGGCGGAACTCCGCCGACGTGTAGATCCGCGTGAAAAAATGCTCGCGGAGCCGGAAATTGGTGAGTCGGCCCTCGTCCTCGACCGCGATCAGCGGCATCCGCTCGATGACGGCCGCGCCGAAGAAGCCGACCCCCCGCTCGCTGGCCGTCTTCGCGTCGGTTGCGGGGTAGATCTTGACGTCCTTGATGCCGCAGGACGGGGACCGGCTCTTCAGCATGACGCCGTCGACAGCCCCGAGCCGGTCGAGAAAGCCGCGGCAGAAATCGTTCATCGCGGCGGTGACGTCCAGACCCGTCGAGGGCTGCACGAGGCGTCGCCGGCCGCCGTCGAGAAGAACGCGGATCGGCTCGCGCGGCACGCCGAGCCCGATCTCCATCTCGGGACAGACCGGCTCGAAATCGACGAGGGGCAGCATGACCTTGATCACCGGCGAGGCGATCTTGAGCCCGTTGTACCGGCAGGAATCGAACTCGAGGCATTTGCTCGCGAGCACGCGCGGTCGCTGGAATTCCCTCATGGTCCCCTCCCGATCGATCAGCGCAGATCGACGCCGGGCTCTCCGGCGACCACCCGCCCGATTCGTGACGGACGCCAGCGCAGATCGGCGTCTTCGAAGGATTCCCCGGCGCCGGGGGAAACGATCATCACCATGCCGACACCCATGTTGAAGACGCGGTACATCTCGTCGCGTTCCACGCCGCCCCGCTCGCCGAGCCACCGGAAGAGGGGCGGCGCCTCCCAGCTCGCCGTGTCGATCTCGACGCGGCTGCCGGCGGGAAGGACGCGCGGGATGTTGTCGAGGAGACCGCCGCCGGTGATGTGCGCGAGGCCGCGTATCTCCGTCCGGTCGCGCAGCGCCCGGTACTCGGGGAGATAGGATCGGTGGACGGCCAGGAGCGCGTCCGCGACGCTCTTCCCCGTGCCGGGCACCTCGTCGTCGACGCCGAGCCCGGCCTCCTCGAAGACGATCCGGCGGGCGAGCGAGTAGCCGTTCGTGTGCAGGCCGCTCGAGGGGAAGCCCCAGACCTCGTCGCCCGGACCGATCGCCGATCCGTCGATGACGGCGTCCCGCGAAACGATGCCCACGATGCACCCGGCGAGATCGTATTCCCCGGCTTCGTAGAATCCCGGCATCTCGGCCGTCTCGCCCCCGATGAGCGCGCATCCGTTCGCCCGGCACCCGCGGGCCAGGCCGGAGACGACGTCGTGGAGGACCGACGGATCGAGCGCGCCGCAGCCGAAGTAGTCGAGGAAGAAGAGGGGCTCGGCGCCCTGCACGAGGATGTCGTTCACGCAGTGGTTGACGAGATCCTCGCCCACCGTGTCGTGGCGGCCGGCCATGAAGGCGACGCGGAGCTTCGTCCCGACGCCGTCGACGCTCGAGACGAGCACGGGGCGGCTGATGCCGCCCGGCACCTCGAAGAGGCCGCCGAAGTTGCCGACGTCTCCCAGGACGGCCCCGCTCCACGTTCCCTTCACGTCGTCCCTGATCCGCCGCATGGCCTCGCCGGCCGCGTCGATGTCGACGCCCGATTCCCTGTATTTCGAACTCACGTCCGCCGTTCCTTTCTCGCGAATGCCCAGCCCGCCGCGCCGGCGGGTCGATGGGATAGTAGCGGGAATCCGGCGGGGAGTCCACGCGCAAATTCCCCGGCGGACGGGGCCGGGTTGGCCGCGCGGCGGATCAGACCTGGACGTGCTCGACGAGGGAATTGTAGATCTCGGTGGTGGCGTCGGCCTCGACGATGATCGGGAACTCGCCGCGGCGATAGAGATCGATGAGGATGTCGACCGACTCGGCGTGGAACTGCGCCCCGCGGTAGGTCTCGAGCTCCTCGATCACCCGGTCGATCGGGAGCGCCTTGCGGTAGGGACGATCGGAGGACATCGCGTCGAAGGCGTCGACGACGTTCATGATGTGGGCGAGCAGCGGGATCCCGTCGCCGCGCAGCCCGCGCGGATACCCCGTGCCGTCGGGCCGTTCGTGGTGGCAGCGGATGATGTCGGCCGCCTCGCGGAGGAACTTCAGCTGCTCGACGATATCGGCCCCGATGTTGGGATGCGAGCGCAGCACGCGCCATTCCTCCTCGGTCAGGGGACCGACCTTGAGCAGGATGTCGTTCTGCACCGAGATCTTGCCGATGTCGTGGAGCAGGGCCGCGTACTCGAGCATCTCCATGTCGCGCGACGAGAGCCCCATCTCGCGCCCGATCCGCAGGGCGTATCGCGAGACGCGGTAGGAATGCCCGTGGGTGAAGGGATCGGATGCGTCGAGGGCCGAGGTGAGCGCGGCCACCGTGTTGATGTGGGTGTCGCGCATGTCCATGTAGAGCTGGTAGGTGTGCCTGGCGAGGTAGAGGGGGATGATGAACAGTGCGATCGTCCAGACGCCCGAGTTGGTGTAGAGCAGGGCCATGACCGCGCCGATCGGCAGGAAGGCCAGAATGTGCGGCAGGTTCCAGAGATAGTTCTGCCGCCAGACGTGGAGCGGGTTCCGCTTGTCGTCGAGAGCGATGATGAACGTCACCGACCAGGTGTTGACGAGGTAGTAGACGATCCCCGCCACGAAGAGCGGCAGGAGGAAGAGGGGCGTGCCGATGTCGCCGAGTTCCCCGAACAGCCGGTAGACGAGCCCCGCCGACCCGACGGTCATCACGAGGAGCGGGACGTTGAATATCACCTTGATCAGCGGCCGGCGCTGGACGAGCGCCTCGTTGATCACCGTGGCGACCGCCTCGACGACGGCCATGAACGCGGGACCGAAGAGGATGATCCCGGCGATGTCGATCACCGACGATGCGTAGATCGAGGCGCCGCCCTTCGGCAGGTTGGTCTGCACCGAGTCGGCGATCACCATCAGGGTGATGAAGAGGACGAGGTCGCGCCAGCGGTCGGCGGGAAAGTCCCGCATCAGGTAGACGAACAGCGCCAGCCCCGCCAGCACGTAGACGGTGTAGTAAATCTTGAAGCCCCGGCCGGCCGTGTTGAATTCCGTAGCCACGTTTCACCTGTCGACGATTGTACCGGCTTCGATCGCCCCCCCGGCGCCGGATGTGGACGGCACCCGTTACTTTGCAGTATCCGTGCCAATCGGGGCGGGACGCGCGCACGCGGGACCGGCTCCGCGCTCAGCGGAACCGCGACGGTCGTCGAGCAGAAATATAACCCGTTTGCCTACCTGATGGTATAGTGAATTTCCCTCTTCGGGCGCCAGCGGCAGAACGGACGATTGACGGCGTCCAGGACGGCGAGGACGACCGCCTCGTTCGGATCCCGGCCGGTGAATGCGCACCCTGCGTACGGGCGGACCGACCGGCCGTCGACCACGTCGACGACCGCGAAGATCGTCTGCCGGCCGGCGACGACGACCTCGTCGATCCCCGAGAGGCAGAGATCGAAGTCCTCGTCGAGGAGCTCGACGAGCGCGTGGAGCGTGGCGCCGGCGATCGTGCCGTAGTCCGGTCCGCCCCGCCGGGGACCGCCGAGACAGCCGACCACCTCGAGATCGGACCGGGAGAGCCGGACCTCAACGTCGACCCGGTCGCCCCCGAGATTGATCGTCAGCCCCTCGAAGACCGGACGGACGTCGTTTTCCAGGAATTCGAGGCGAGGCGCATCGCCGGCTTCGGGCGCCTGGCCGGCGGCGGGCGCGTCCCCTGCGACCACGCGGAAGGGGCGTTCCCCCGTCTCGGCGAACCGGTCGTCGACGGCGTCGTCGACGACGTCGGTCAGATCGATCGGGGGCGGATCCTCCTCCACGAGAGCGGGCTGCGGGCGGGCAGCCTCGCGCGGCGGATCGATGAGGACGACGCCGATCTTGCGGTAATCGATCTCGCAGGCCAGTTCGGCCTTGAGACAGGTCTCCACGTCCCGTGCGATCATCTTCGCGGGACGGTCGCTCGTGGCGACGACGTGGATCTCGGAGATCGATCCCTTCCCGTCGCTCGAGATGCGGCACGTCTGGACGTCGCGCAGTCGCGTGACCAGATCTTCCGCTTTTTCAATGAATTCCCGTTCTGGCATGTCTGTCGGCACCCGGCGTCCTCCTCCTGTTTCCGGTACGCGTGTAATGTATTATATCACAAAATGTTGCTGGACTCAAGAAGCGCGTTTCTGGCGCGTACCGATGCCCTCTCTGGAGGTTGAACGCCGGAACGGATTCATTTGCTGGCGGTTACTTCTCCCTCCCCTCGGGGCTGGAGACGCGGACCATTTCCGCGAGCTCGTCGAATCGGCCGTCGATCAGGGCGGAGGTCAGTCCGCCGAGCCGCTCGACGGAAAAGGACTCGCAGGCGAAGCTCGCCGTGACCGCGCCGTGGTACATCGCCCGGCGGAGATTCTCGTCGTCGGGGCGGTCCACCCCGGCGAGGTAGCCGAGGAATCCGCCGGCGAAGCTGTCTCCCGCGCCCGTCGGATCGACGACGTCGTGGAGCAGGTAGGCCGGCGCGAAGCAGTCGAAGGTGCCCGTGAAGAGGAAGGCGCCGTGTTCGCCCTTCTTGACGACGACGGCGGTGGGGCCCATCCCGAGGATCGCGCGGGCCGCGAGGCGAAGGTTCGTCTCGCCGCTGAGCTGCCGGGCCTCCTCGTCGTTGACGAACAGGATGTCGACATGCTCGAGAACGTCGCGGAGCCGGTCGGGCTTTCCCTCGATCCAGTAGTTCATCGTGTCGCACGCGACAGTCGCCTTCTTCCCCGCCGCCTCGAGCACGAGGAGCTGCAGGTCGGGATCGATGTTCCCGAGGAAGAGCCACTCCGTCTCCCGCCAGTCGTCGGGGATCCGCGGCTGGAACGTCTCGAAGACGTTGAGCTCGGTGACGAGGGTGTCCCTGATGTTCGGATCCTCGTGATAGCGCCCCTCCCAGAAGAAGGTGCGGCCGCCGGAGACCGTCTCGAGCCCGGCGAGGTCGATGCCGTGGCGGGAGAGCTCTGCCCGGTGGCTGTCCTCGAAGTCGTCGCCGACGACGCCGACGAGACGGACGCGGGTGAAGTAGCTCGCCGCGAGCGAGAAGTAGACCGCGGAGCCGCCGAGGGCGCGCTCGACCCGCCCCCGCGGCGTCTCGATCGTATCGAGCGCGACGGAACCGACGACGACGATGCTCATGTATCTCCTTTCGAGCGGAGGCCGGCGACGCCCGCCGGGCGGGGCCGGGATCCGCTACATCTTTTCCGGTGCGGACACGCCGAGGAGCCGGAGCGACTCGGCGAGGACGATCCGCGTCGCCTCGGCGAGGAGCAGCCGCGCGCCGCTGCGCCCGGTATCCCCGGAGACGATCCTGCAGACATGGTAGAAGCGATGGAATCCCGCGGCGAGATCGCGCGCGTAGCCGGTGAGCCGATGGGGCTCCCCGGCCTCGGCCGCCCCCTCGACGACCTGCGGGAAGGTGACGACGCGCCGCATGAGATCGATCTCCTCCGGCTCCCCGAGCTTCGAGACGCAGCTCTCGTCCTCGGGGATGTCGACGCCCTGCTCGCGCGCGTACGCGATGACGCTCGAGATCCGGGCGTGGGCGTACTGGACGTAGTAGACGGGATTCTCCTCCGACTGCTCCCGGGCCAGCGTCAGGTTGAAATCGAGATGCGCGTTCGTCTTGCGCATCAAAAAGAAGAATTTCGCCGCGTCCACCCCGACGTCCTCGACGAGATCGCGCAGGGTGACGAACTCGCCGGCGCGCTTGGACATGCTCACCTGCTTGCCGTCCTCGAGAAGGCGCACCCACTGCACGATCATCACGTCGAGCCAGCCGGGCGGCGCGCCGAATTCGAGGGCGGCCGCGGCGAGGCGCGCGATGTAGCCGTGGTGATCGGGACCGAGGATGTCGATGACGCGGTCGAAGCCGCGGTCGAACTTGTCGCGGTGATACGCCGCGTCGGCGAGGAAGTACGTCGGCGTGCCGTCGCTCCGGACGAGCACGCGGTCCTTCTCGTCGCCGTGGACGGAGGAGCGGAACCACACGGCGCCGTCCTCTTCGTAGGCCGATCCGTTTTCGCGGTAGATCGCGAGGGCCGTATCGAGCGCGCCGGCCTCGTGCAGCCGCGACTCGCGGTAGAAGACGTCGAACCGGACGCCGAAGCGTTCGAGATCCTCCTTGATCCGTTCGACGAGCCGATCGAGCGCGACCCCGCCGAACCGTCCGGCCGCCTCGGCTTCGTCGAGCCCGAGCCAGGCGCGCCCCTCGTCGAGGGGGATTTCCGCGGCGATGTCGACGAGGTAGGAACCGGGGTAGCCGTCCTCGGGGAAATCGACCGTCTCCCCGAGTTTCTCGCGGAAACGGGCGAGCACGGACCGGCCGAGCTTCTCGACCTGCGCGCCCGCGTCGTTGACGTAGTACTCCGCCTCGACCTCCCACCCCGCCTTGCGCAGGATGTTGACGAGGGCCGACCCGACGGCGGCCGCCCGCGCCGAGACGATGACGAGCGGCCCGGTGGGATTCGCCGAGATGTACTCCACCTGGATCCGCCTGCCGCCCCCCGCGTTTGAATCGCCGTAGGCGGCGCCGAGGCGGTTGATTTGCACGATCTCGCGACGGAGGAATTCCGGCGACCACGAGAGGTTGATGAACCCCGGACCGGCGATCTCCACGCGGTCGACGAGCGAGGAATCGAACCGCAGGCCGCCGACGATCTCGGCGGCCACCTCGCGCGGGTTCCGCCGGAGCGGCCGCGCGAGGGTCAGGGCGACGTTGCAGCTCAGGTCGCCGTGGGAGGAATCGTTCGGCTGCTCGAGCATGATCCCCCCGGGAGCCTCGACTCCCATGTCGGCGAGGACCCGCGCGATCTCGGCGCGGACGAGGGCCCGCATCGACCGGGGAGCGTGTTCTCCTTCATGCGCCATCGTCGAATTCCTCCCGCGGTGCGTCGCCCCAGAGCCGCTCGAGCCCGTAGAATTCCCTCACTTCCGACCTGAAGACGTGCAGTACGACGCAGAAGCAGTCGATGAGGATCCACCGCCCCGCCTCGTAGCCCTCGACGCGATGCTCGATCCCCGCCCCGTCGAGATACCCGGCGACGGCGTCCGCGACGACGCGCGCCTGGATGTCGCTGTCGACCGAGCAGATGAGGAAATAGTCGGTGAAGCTCGCCAGCTTCTTCAGGTTGAGAAGGACGATGTCGTCGGCCTTCTTGTTCCACGCCAGCTTGATGATCCGCCGGGCGAGCTGTTTCGGCTGCAACGTCGTCACGTAGACCAGACCCCCTTGATTGCCGCTCCGCACGACGGGCAGAGACCGCCGGGCGGAACGGGCCCCGTGGCGTATCCGCGCCGTTCGACGACGACCGCGCCGCAGGACGGACAGTACGTGTCTCCCGCGCCCTCCACGTGGATGTTTCCGATGTAGACATGGTCGAGATGCCGCTTCGCGATCGCGTAGGCCGCCTCGAGACGCTTTGGAGGCGTCGGCGGGCGATCGGTCATCCGGTAGACCGGGAAGAAGCGGGAGAAGTGGACCGGGATCTCCCGCGAGACGCCGGCCACCCAGGCGGCGAGCGCCTCGATCTGCCCGTCTCCGTCGTTCAGCCCGGGCACGAGCAGGTTGGTCACCTCGACATGCGAGACCGCGGCGGCGATCTCGATGAACCGCTTCACCGGCTCGACCGCCCCGCCGCACATCTCGCCGTAGAACCCGTCATCCATGCTCTTCAGGTCGATATTGAACGCGTCGACGAGGGGCGCCAGCTCGCGCGCGGGCTCCTCCTCGAGATACCCGTTCGTCACGAGCACCGTCTTGAGACCCGCGTCGCGGAGAAGCGGCGCGGCGTCGAGGAGATATTCGAACCAGAGCAGCGGCTCGGTATAGGTGAAGGCGACGCCCACCGATCCGTCCCGCCCGGCCAGCTCCACCAGGTCGGCCGGCTCGATCAGGCTCGTCGGCGACTTTTCCTGCGAGATCGACCAGTTCTGGCAGTTCCGGCAGGCGAGCGTGCAGCCGTTCGGGCCGATCGAGAGAATCCGGCTTCCCGGGAGGAAATGGTAGAGGGGTTTCTTCTCGATCGGATCGATCGCGGCCGTCACCGTGCGCCCCCAGGAGCGGGCGAGAAGGACGCCCCCGCGATTCTCGCGCAGGCGGCACCGCCCCCTCCCCCCGTCGGGGATGCGGCAACGGTTCGGACAGAGGCGGCAGACGACGGCGCCGTCCCCGGTTTGCTCGTAGTATCGTGCTTTCTTCGGTTCCATCGTCCCCTCGCCTCCCCGCCCGTTCACCGGCAGTACGGCTCGACCCGGCCGACGACGTAATCGGCGGCCATGCCGAGCGCGTCCCGCGAGGGGGAAGGCGTGAGGTCGAGCAGGAACGCCTTCGCTTCCTTCCCCAGGTCGCGCGCGCGGCCTATCGCGTATTCGATCCCGCCGTACTCGCGCACGAACGAGACGACCTCGTCCCAGTGCTTTCCGCGATCGAAGCCACACCTGAAGAGTCCGCCGACCCGCTCGCGCGCGGCCGCCGGCGCGTTGCCCAGCGAGGTGAGCAGCGGCAAGGTGACGCGGCCGTCGCCGAAATCCGAGGCGGTCGGCTTGCCGATCCCCTCGTCCACGGCGAGGTAGTCGAAGAGATCGTCGGTGATCTGGAAGGCGAGGCCGAGACGGTTGCCGAAGCCCGACAGACTCTTCCTGCTGCCGTTGCAGCTCCCCGACAGGACGGCCCCGCACTCGCAGGCCGCCGAGAAGAGCGAGGCGGTCTTGCGGAAGATGAGCTCCATGTACCGCTCCTCGTTCACGGTGATGTCGTGGCGGAGCTGGTACTGGACGATCTCGCCGACGCTCATCTCGTGCGTCACCGCCGAGAGGATCCCGAGCAGCTCGTGGCGCCCCATCTCCGCGAGGAGCGAGAACGCCTTCGAATACAGGAGATCCCCCATCAGCGTCGAGAGCTTCGGGCCCCACGAGGCGTAGACCGTAAGGCTGCCGCGGCGGGTCTCGTGGTCGTCGAGAACGTCGTCATGGAGCAGGGAGGCGGTGTGCACCAGCTCGATCGCCGCGCCGGCGTCGACCGCGTGCTCGCTCGCCCCGCCGTCGCTCTTCGCCGCGAGGAAGAGCATCGCCGGGCGGATGCGCTTGCCGGGCGAGGCGGCGATCTGCTCGCAGATGCGTCCGATCATCGGCGTGTCGGAATCGATCAGGCACGAGAGGCGTTCCTCGAGCCGGTCGAGCTCCCGCCGGATCGGGCTTCGGAACCCCTGGAGCGCGCGGATGTCTTCGCCGTTCATCTCTTCCAGTCGGGACGGAGGCCCACTAGCCGGGAGCGGCCGCGAATCGGGCCGCGTCCCGCGTCTGCCGGGAAACCGATTCAAGGTACCACCGGGAGCCGGCGCTGTCAAGTTCGCCGCCGCGCCGCCGGTCTTCTATCGCCTTGCTCCACTTCACATTTCATCGGCCTGCCCGCCGTCCGCGTCCGCCGCCGCCTCGGCCCTCTCGCGCCGGCGCTCGATGAGGAGGGCCAGGAGAGCGCTCCCGAGGAAGAGAGCGACGAGCGGCAATGCCATCAGGAGCTGCGAAACCGGATCGGGTGGGGTGAGGAGCGCCCCCACGACGAAGATGGCGATGATCGCCCAGCGCCACTGGCGAAGCAGCGCGCGGGCCGAGACGGCGCCCATCTGCACGAGGAACAGGATCACGATCGGCAGCTGGAAGACAATGCCGAACGCGAAGCAGAGACGCGCGACGAAGCCGAAGTAGGCGCCGATCGAGATGAGCGGCAGTAGCGACTCGGTACCGAACTTGAGCAGGAAGGCGAGCACGACCGGGATGAGCACCCAGTAGGCGAAGACGACGCCGACGTAGAAGAGCGCCGTGGAGGCGACGACGAGCGGCACGACGAAGCGGCGCTCGCGCGAGAAGAGCCCGGGCGCGACGAAAAACCAGACGCGGAAGAGGATGTACGGGAAGGCCGCGAGAAAGCCCAGGACGAAGCTGAGCTTGAGCCGGGTCATGAAGGCCTCGACCGGCGCGTGGAAGTAGAGGCTGTCCAGCGGCAGGCCGGCGAGGAGGAAATCGAGGATGTGCCGGGAGAGGAACCACAAAACGATCGAGGCGGCGACCCAGGAGACGAGGCAGGCGATCAGGGCGGAGCGGAGTTCCTCGAGGTGGTCGAGGAACCCCATCTCCGGCAGTTTCTCCGTGTCTCCGTCATGCCGTCCGGCCACTGCCCCCGCTCTCTATTTCCGGAGCTTCATCTCGGTCCACGTGAAGAGGACGATCTCGTGCTCCGCGCCGTCGTCGCCCGTCATCGCGCCCTTGAACTCCGACTCGGACTTCGACTCGACGACCCAGCCGCCCTCGATCGCGAGGTAGACCTTCGTCTTGCCCTTGTTCTCGCCGGTCATCCGCCCCTGTTCGGTCTCGCGGTCGATGGCGACCGTCGATTCTATCTCGATGAAGGCGACGTCGATCCCGTTCTTCTTCTGGACCTTCTTGAAGGTGTAGACGCTCGTGCCCGTATAGACGGGCGTTTCCTCGGCATCGGCCGGCACGTCGTCGCCGTTGCCGTCGCGCCGGATGACGACCTCCCACGAATCGCCCACCGTCTTCGGCTCCGCGGGAAGGGGGACGAACACGGCGCGGGCGTATGGCCGGAGCTGGCCGGGCGACCGCATGCCGGGGATGTTTCCCCCCGGCTTGATGTCGACGAGTTCGCCGTCGGCGCCGACGGTGGCGATGATCGACTTGCCCTCGAGCTGCAGGGGAGGCGCCCAGTCCTGCATGTCGTCGTCGATCATCCGGTAGCTCTTGAGCTCCGGGCAGGCGATCTCGATCACGAATGCGCCATCGGCGTTCACCTCGCGGAGCGTCGCCTCGATCCGGTAGTTCTGGTTGGTCGTGATGCTCATCCCCGACCAGTTCGTCTCCTCGGAGAGACCGAGATCGTAGGTGATCGTCTGTTCCTCGGGAAACGCGAAGATGAAGGAGACCGGTGCGTCGTCCTTCGCCGCGATCGAATCCGGCGCCGCGAGACAGGCGAGAAAAGCCAGGAGAATCGGGCCGGTCAGGCCGGCCGGGGTTCTGCGGGTATGCATCCTACCTCCTTCTTCGTGTTGACACGACACATCACCCGACATGAAATATACGCGCCGTGCCGATACCGGGAAAGGGATTAACGACGCCCGACCTTCCCGTCACCGCTTCAGGGACGATTCGACCCAGTACGTGACCGCCCGATCCCGCTCTTCCGTGTGTCCCGAATAGAGTTCGATCGTCTCCTCTCCCTCTACGGCGAATTCGCTCTCCAGCGACACGAGGTAGCCGCCTTCCAGGGCGATCCAGACCTTCGCATCGCCCGATCCCTCCGCGACGAAGATGCCGTCCTCCGTTGGGCGGTGAATCTTTACCTTCGTGCGCAGCCGGAGCCGAGCGCAGGGAACACCCTCCTTCTCCTCCATCTTCTTCAACTCGTAGTCCACGCCGCCGGCGAGTATCGGCGGCGGCGCATCCTCGCCGCTCCCATCGGCGGGCGCATCCTCCCTCAACTCCACGCGCCACCGGTCTCCCACGGCCCGGATCGAGTCCGGAAGCCGGATGAACAGCGCGTCCATGTACTTCCGGAGATCCGTCTCGTCATACATGCCCGGCACCCTGCGTTCCGTCCGGACGTCACCGACGATCATTTCGGGAGTGACGTCGACGACCAGGACGGCCCCGTCGAGATCGACCGGGGGACGCCAGTCGCCAATGTCGTCGCCCACCGTCATGCCGGCGTCCGCGCCGGTGAACTCGAGCGAGAGCGTGGTCAGGCCCTCATCCGTCATTCCGGTCGAGACCAGCGTCACGTCGTACGATTCGATCTTGCTCACCGACGTGCCTTCGACCACGACGTCTTCCGTCAGGGAAATTTCGTAGGACAGGGCGACGCCCACGGCGGGCTCGAAACGGAGCAGTACCTGTTCCCGGGGCTCACCGACGCTTCCGGCTGAGAGCACGAGCAGAAGAGACACGACAAGACCAGTGCGGACCATGCCTGTACCTCCTTGGTACGGATTCGGACGACACGGGCAGCGTACGAGCGGACGATCGCCGGGCGCAAGCGGAAATGCAGGCCGGCAGGACCTGCCTTCACTCCTTTCCCCCGAGGAGGTTGCGCAGCTCCTCGAGGAACTGGGTGACGTCCTTGAAATCGCGGTAGACGGAGGCGAACCGGACGTAGGCGACCTGGTCGATGTCAGCGAGCCGCTTCATCACCTCGTTGCCGATCTCCGTGGTGGGGATCTCGTCGCGGACCCGCTGGGAAACGGTCTTCTCGACCTCGTCGACGAGACGCTCGAGCGTCTCCATCGGGACGGGGCGCTTCTCGCAGGCGCGCCTGAGCCCGGCGAGTATCTTGTCGCGCATGTAGTGCTCCCGGCGACCGTCCTTCTTGACGACCATCACGGGGCGGTGCTCGACGTATTCGTAGGTGGTGAAGCGGTGGCCGCAGGCCAGGCATTCCCGGCGGCGGCGGACGGCGGAGTTCTCCTTCGTCGACCGCGAGTCGACGACCTTGTCCTCCTCGTGACCGCAGGAGGGACAGCGCATCGCGGACCTCCCGTCCGGCTAGCCGTTTTCGCCGGCGTCTGCCCGGCCGAAGAATTCGGTCTCGATTCCCGCCTCGCAAACGAGCTCCTCGCCGAGGGGGTCGGGGTATCGCTCGCCGAGGACGAGCCGCGTGATGCCGGCGTTGATGATCATCTTCGTGCACGTCGAGCAGGGAGCGGTCGTGCAGTACATCGTCGTTCCCTCGAGGCTCCGGCCGCTGCCGGCCGCCTGGATGATCGCGTTCTGCTCGGCGTGGGCGCCGCGGCAGAGCTCGTGCCGCTCCCCCGACGGGATCCCCATCTCCTCGCGCATGCAGCCGACCTCGAGGCAGTGCCTGATTCCCCGGGGCGCGCCGTTGTACCCCGTCGAGACGATGCGCTTGTCCCTGACGATGATCGCGCCGACCTTCCGCCGGAGGCAGGTGCTCCGCTCCGCCACGAGGCGCGTGATCTTCATGAAGTATTCGTCCCAGCTCGGTCGCGTCTGAACCGTCACCTCGGGGAGCCTCCTCACACGTACAGGGGAAAGCGGGAGGCGAGGTCGGCCGCCCGCTCGCGGACCAGGGCGGCGACGGTCTCGTTCTCGATGTCGTCGAGAACCTCGATCATCATCGCCCCGATCTCCTCCATCTCGGCCTCGCCCATCCCCCGCGTCGTCAGGGCCGGCGTGCCGACACGGATCCCCGACGTGACGAAGGGCGACTGCTCGTCGAAGGGCACCGTGTTCTTGTTGACGGTCATCCCGGCCTTCTCGAGCGCCTTCTCGGCCGCCTTGCCGGTGAGTTTCTTCGCCGAGAGATCGACGAGGAAGAGGTGGTTGTCCGTGCCGCCGCTCACGATGTCGTAGCCGCCCGCCATGAGGACGGCGCAGAGCTTCTTGGCGTTGGCCACGGTCCGCGCCTGGTAGGCCTTGAACTCGTCTGTCGCCGCCTCCCTGAAGCAGACGGCCTTGGCGGCGATCACGTGCATGAAGGGGCCGCCCTGGTTGCCGGGGAAGTTCGCCTTGTCGATCTGCTTCGCGTACTTCTCGGGGCAGAGGATGATGCCGCCGCGCGGCCCGCGGAGCGTCTTGTGCGTCGTCGAGGTGACGACGTCGGCCCAGGGCACGGGGCTCGGATGGACCCCGGCGGCGATGAGGCCGGCGATGTGCGCGATGTCGACCATGAGGATCGCGCCGACGGCGTCGCAGATCGCGCGGAGCCGTTCCCAGTCCCAGAAGCGCGGATAGGCGCTCGCGCCGGCGACGAAGATCTTCGGCTTCACCTCCCGCGCCTGCTTCTCGATCGCGTCGTAGTCGAGGGTCTTCGTTTCGCGGTCGACCTCGTAGTGGACGACGTTGTAGTACATGCCGGAGAAGTTCACCGGGTGGCCGTGGGAGAGATGGCCCCCGTGCGAGAGGCTCAGCCCCATGATCGTGTCGCCCGGCTTGATGAAGGCGAGATAGGTGGTGATGTTGGCCTGCGTCCCGGAGTGGGGCTGGACGTTGGCGTGCTCGGCGCCGAAGAGCTCCCTGCAGCGGTCGCGCGCGAGGATCTCGGCCCGGTCGACGAACTCGCAGCCGCCGTAGTAGCGCTTGCGGGGATATCCCTCGGCGTACTTGTTCTGCATGGGATTCGAGAGCGCGGCGAGGACCGCCTTGCTCGCGAAGTTTTCGCTCGCGATCATCTCGAGCTGGCCGCGCTGGCGCGCCAGTTCGCCCCGGATCGCGTCCATGATCTCGGGATCGGCCTGCTCGAGGTACGGGAAGAGATTCTCGCTGAACATCGCTTGGCCTCTCTTTTCTTTCGATTGTCCGTTATCGTGCCGCACGCCGCCGCCCGGCGCTTCCCCATGAAACCCGTCCGGCCGCGGCCGCGTCAAGGGCTATTCCCCGCCGCGCTTCTCGTAGTCGGCGATCAGTTTGACGCGCCGCGCGTGCCGTCCTCCCTCGAAGGGCGTGTCGAGCCACGTGTCGACGAGCTCGCCGACGGCCGGGTCGTCCATCTGCGCTTCCGAGAGGGCGAGAACGTTGGAATCGTTGTGGCGCCTCGTCATGACGGCGTCCTCGACGGTCCGGCAGAGGGCGGCGCGCACGCCGCGCACCTTGTTCGCGGCGATCGACACGCCGATGCCGCTGCCGCAGACAACGATCCCACGCTCCGCCTCGCCCGAGGCGACCTTCTCGCCGACGGCGACGGCGTAAACCGGGTAATCGGCCGGTCGCGTGCCGTCCGTGCCCACGTCGATCATCTCGTGCCCGGCGGCGCCGAGCGTTTCGACGAGTCGCTGTTTCAGGGGATACCCGCGATGGTCGGATCCTATCGCGATCTTCACGCGCCCTCACTTCCCGGCGCGCGGCCGGCGCGCGGCCGGACGCGGCGCCTCCCCCGGTGCCGGTGCGGCGGCGGGCGGGCCGGGGGACCCGCCCGTCGTGTCGCGGATCGGTGCGACGGCTACTCGACGATCGTCAACCAGCCGTAGATGTCGTCGGTCTCGGCGTTCAGGTACTGGAAGAACCGGTCCTGGAGCATCTTCGTGACGGGACCGCGCTTGCCCTCGCCGATCTGGATCTTGTCGACCGAACGGATCGGCGAGATCTCGGCCGCCGTGCCGGTGAAGAAGATCTCGTCGGCGATGTAGAGCTGCTCGCGCGGAACGAGCTGTTCGACGACGTCGATGCCGAGCTCGTCGGCGATCGTGATGACCGAGTCGCGCGTGATGCCCGGCAGCACGCTCGCGCCCAGCGGCGGCGTGTAGATGACGCCGTCCTGGAGGAGGAAGATGTTCTCGCCGCTGCCCTCGCTCACGTAGCCGTTGACGTCGAGCGCGATGCCCTCGACGTAGCCGTTCTTGATGGCTTCCATCTTGATGAGCTGCGAGTTCATGTAGTTGGCGCCCGTCTTGGCGAGGGCGGGCAGGGTGTTCGGCGCGATGCGATCCCACGTGGAGACGCAGACGTCCACGCCCTGCTCGAGGGCCTCGGGGCCGAGATACTTGCCCCATTCCCAGACGACGATGAATGCGTTGATCGGGTTGTTGAAGGGATTGACGCCGAGCTCGTTGTAGCCGCGGTAGACGACCGGACGGATGTAGCACGCCTCCATCCCGTTGATCTTGATCGTCTCGAGACAGGCAGCCATGAAATCCGCCTGCGGCAGCTCGGGCTCCATCCGGTACATCTTCGCCGAATTGTAGAGCCGCTTGACATGGGGCTCGAGCCGGAAGACGGCCGGACCCTTCTTCGTCTTGTAGCAGCGGATCCCCTCGAACACGCACGTGCCGTAATGGACGACATGCGCGCAGACGTGGATCTTCGCGTCGTCCCAGTCGACGAACGTTCCGTCCATCCAGATCTTCTCGGACTTCTTCAGCGGCATCGCATCTCTCCTCGTGCTGTGTGTGAACGAACGGGGCGACCGCGCGCGCACACGCCCCGAAGGACCTCACTCCGCGTTCATTATACGGTTCCACACCGGCGCGGGCAACCCGAAAATTCGTTTTCCGCCGGTAAATCCAGCATATCTAAATTCCGGGCGTCGGCGGCGGTGCGGCCGGCGCACCTTGCTTCATAACTCATTATCGATATTGAACCTGTCCCGCAGGATGGCCGTCAGCCCGGCGACGAGGGCGTCGATCTCGTCGCGGGAACGGCGATACGCGTCGAGGTCGCCCCCGATCGGGTCGGCGACATCGGTTTCGGCGCGCGCCTCGTCGAGCGCGCCGAGGAGGATGACCTTGCCGGCGGCCCCGGGCGCGAGCCGGAGGATCGCCTCGCGATGGCGGACGGCGAGGGCGACGACGAGATCCGCCCCGTCGACGAGCGCGCGGGTGAGGAGACGCGCCCGGTGCCCGGACAGGTCGATCCCGCGCTCGCCGAGCGCCCGGACGGCGAGGCCGGCCGCCTCCGCGCCGTCGCCGGCCGCGATCCCGGCCGAGGAGACGGACACGCGGCCGCCGCGCCCGTCGGCGAGCCGTGCGCGCAAAAGCGCCTCGGCCATCGGGCTGCGGCAGGTATTCCCCGTGCAGACGAACAGGATCCGTATCATCGAGCCCCCTTTGCCGGCGACGCAGCCGGCGCCGCCCCACGATAGCGGCCCCCTCGGCCGGCTGTCAAGCGCCCCGGCGGAATCGTCTTGTTTCGCTCGCCGGCGGCATCGTATCATACCGTCACGCCGCCGGCCGGGCGGCGACGACCGATGACCGCGACGAAAGGACACGGCATGGCGACATTCAAGAACGTCGATGCGCGCTCGATCGAGGCGAGCCCGGTGACCGCGGAGGGAGCGCGGGACGTGACGATCCGCTGGCTGATCGCCGCGGAGGACGGCGCCGAGCGCTTCCACATGCGCCTCTTCGAGATCGCGCCGGGAGGCCGGACGCCGCGGCACGCGCACGACTGGGAACACGAGGTCTACGTACTCGAGGGGACGGGGACGCTCCTCTTCGAGGGGGCAAAGCACCCGATCGCGCCCGGGCGGGTCGTCTTCGTGCCGGGCGGCAGCGAGCACTCGTTCATGAATACGGGCGACGCCGTTCTGGCCTTCCTCTGCCTCGTCCCGGCCGACTGAGGCGAGTTGGCGGCCCGGACGGCGGCTTCGCGGAAAGAGCAGGCCGCCGGAAAACGCGGCGAAACGGCGGGGGACTCCGGAACCCGTTGACGGGGCTATGCTTAATTGACATCTCCCGTCCGAATGATTACATTTCCAGTGCAGCGGCCATGCAGGTGACAGGTCAGAAGACAGGAGAACCGATGAAACGATACGCCCCGATCGTCGCCGCGTTCGTCCTCGCGGTCTTCGCCGCCCAGTGCCTGGCGGCGCCCCCCCTCTTCAAGAAGAAGAAGTACTTCGGCCCCATCCCCAACAACGCCTTCTCGGTCAGCGTCGGATTCCTCGACGGGCCGGACGCCGAGAAGCTGATGCAGCATCTCGACACGTGGGCGACGCTGCGGGCCGGTTTCGAGACGTACGAATCCTGGGAGAACTCGCCCTTCTTCCGCCTCGGCTACGAGCGCCGCGTCTCGCCCAACCACGTGATCCGGATGAGCGGCACCTTCTCCTATCTCGGCCTCGATTCCTACGGCGAGTACCTCAACCAGGTCACGCAGGCCGACACCTCGGCCGTCATCCCCCTCGAGGTGGACCGCACGCTCAAGGCGTACCTCTTCTCGATCGAGATCGGGTTCCTCTACTACTTCATGGAGCCGCAGGTGCGCACCTTCTCCCCGTACGCCGGCGGCGGATTCGCCGGGGTGATCCCCATCGTGAAACTCGACACGGAGAGCACGTCCGACGGCCGGCCCTACGAGAACGACGCGGAGAACATCGAGAAGACCTCCTTCCAGGCGGGACTGCACGGCGAGTTCGGCATGGTCTACTACATGTCCAACAAGTGGTCCGCCTCTCTCGAGGGACGGTACCAGATGGCCCAGAGCAGGATCAGCCATCACGTCGGACTGGGCGGAGGCAATTTCGACCTGGACTACGCCGGGTTCAGTCTCGGCCTGACCGCGAACTACCACTTCTGATGGAAACGACCGAAGTCGACGTCGCCGTCATCGGCGCCGGTCCCGCCGGCTCGCGTCTCGCGCGGCGGACCGCCGACGGCGGTCGCCGCGTGCTCCTTCTCGAGAAGCGCTCCCGCGTGGGCTATCCCGTGCGCTGCGCCGAGGCCGTCGGGCCGCGCAGCGAGGTGGAACGCTACCTCGACCTCGACGACTCCATCGTCTGCTCTCCCATCGACGGCGTCCTGATCGTCGCGCCAAACGGACGGACCCTCCGGTCGCGCACGCCCGGCGTCGGTCTCGTCGTCGACCGCGAACGCTTCGATCTCCGGCTCGCCGAACACGCCGTCGCAGCGGGGGTTGAACTGCGCACCGGCCACCAGGCGATGCGCCTTCTCGTCGAAAAGGGGCGCGTCGCCGGGCTCGTCGTCCGCGATCTCGGCGCCGGACGCGACTACGAGGTGCGCGCCCGCGTGACGGCGGGGGCCGACGGCGTCGAGGCCCTTTCCCCGCAATGGGCAAAACTCAAGGGGCCCTTCAGGCCGGAGGAGGTCTTCTCCTGCGCGCAGGAACTCGTCGAGGGGATCGACGTCGGCGAACGGATGATCGAATTCCACCTCGGCCGCGAAATCGCCCCCGGCGGCTACGCGTGGGTCTTTCCCAAGGGCGACCGGCTGGCGAACGTCGGCGTGGGAATCGATCCGCTTCTCGCAGGCGGACAGACCGCCGCCTCCTTCCTCGAGGTCTTCCTCTCGCGGCGCTGCCCCGACGCCGCCCGGATGCGACGGATCGTCGGCGGGTGCGCCGTGGCGCGGGGGCTCTCCTCGCTCGCGACCGACGGGTACCTCGTCGTCGGCGAGGCGGGACACCAGAACAACCCCTTTTCCGGCGGGGGGATCGTCAACGCCCTCGAGGGCGCCGACATGGCCGCCGATGCGATCCTGGCCGCCGGGCCCGGCGCGGCGACGGCGAAGGCGCTGGCGGGATACACCCGGCGCTGGAAGCGCACGGTCGGCGCGTCCAACGAGCGCTTCTGGCTGGCCGCGAGGATCTTCTACGCGCTCGACGACGACGAGGCCGACGCGATCATCGGCCGCGTCGCGTCCTTTCCGGGCGTCTTCCACCGCGGCGGCGTCCGCCCCGCGCTGATGGTCGCGGCGATCGTCATCGCCCGGCCGGCGCTCCTCGCGCGGCTCGCGCGCCTCTGCCGCCGGCGGCCCCGGCGCTGAAGGGTTCGATATGATTGCGCGGAGAACCGAAACCGGGTATAATGGAATCTCCGCCGGGCGGCCCGCGACCGTCCGCGTGGACCGCGCGAGATGCGCGGTCTGTGGCGCTTGTTCTGCCGTCTGCCCGAGACACGCGCTCATTGTCATGGGGGATGCGCTCGTCGTGTTCCCCGGACGATGCCGCCCCTGCGGGCAGGCGGCTCTTGTGTGTCCGACGGGAGCCCTCGTCTGCCCCGACGCGGACGGGGGATTCCCGCCGGACGGGATCCCGGGAGAGGAACACGATGGATGACACCGGACGGAAGGCGACGATCGAGCAGCTCGTCGTCGGCCCGCTGTCGACGAACTGCTACGTCGTTTCCTGCCCCGAAACGAAACGCGCCATCGTCGTCGACCCGGGCGGGGACCCCGGGCTCATCGAGGCGCTCGTCGAATCGCGCGGGCTCGCCGTCGAGCAGGTGCTGTGCACGCATGGCCACGGCGACCACTTCGCCGCGGCGGCAGGGCTCTGCCGGCGGTGGGATGCGCCCTTCGCCGTCCACGCGGCGGCGCGGGAGATGATCGCGATCTCGGTGAGCGAGGCGCCCTACTGGGGCCTCGGCGAGATCGAGGCGCCGGAGATCGGCCGGGAGATCGTTCCCGGCGAGCCGCTCGTCGTCGGCGAGGTCGCCGGGCGCGTCCTCTTCACCCCCGGCCACTCGCCGGGATCGGTCTCCTTCGTCTTCGGCGGCCGCGTCCTCGTCGGCGACGCGCTCTTCCGGCGCTCGATCGGCCGGACCGACCTGCAGGGAGGCGATCTCGAGACGCTGCTCTATTCGATCAGAACGGAGCTCTTCACCCTTCCCGACGAGACGATCGTCTACTGCGGGCACGGCCCCGACACGACGATCGGGGAGGAAAAACGGGGGAATCCCTTCCTGAACGGCTCCTTCTGACCGGCGGGCCGGGGGAAACGGGAAACATGACCGCTCTTCTCTTCTGGGCATCGCTGATCTTCGTTCTCTACACGTATGCCCTCTATCCGCTGCTCATCCTCATCGCCGCGCGCCTCGCCGGCCACCCGCCCGCGGCCCGCGAAAACGATCCCCTGCCGCCGGTGACGATGATCGTCGTCGCCTTCGACGAGGAGTCGCGCATCGAGGCGAAGCTCGAAAACATCGCCGCCCTCGATTATCCGGTTGACCGCTTCAGGGCGATCGTCGTCTCCGACGGCTCGACCGACCGCACGGGGGAGATCCTCCGCGGGCGCGGGGACATCGAGGCGATCGTCGACGACACGAACCGGGGCAAGCCAGCGCAACTGAACCGCGCGCTCGCCTCGATCGAAGAGGGGATCGTTGTCTTCTCCGACGTCCGCCAGATGTGGGAGCCCGGCGCGGTGCGCGCGCTCGTCAGGAATTTCGCCGATCCCGCCGTGGGCGCGGTGAGCGGAGAGCTCGTCTTCCGGCGGGCCGGCGAGGAGACGGGCGAGAGCATCGGCCTCTACTGGCGCTACGAGAAGCTGCTGCGGCGGGCCGAGAGCGACGTCGACTCCACCCTCGGCGTCACCGGGGCGATCTACGCGGCGCGCCGCGAGCTCATCCTCCCCATCCCCGACGACACGATCCTCGACGACGTCGAGATCCCCCTCCAGGGCTTCCGCCGCGGCTACCGTGTCGTCTTCGAGCCGGCGGCCGTCGCGTGGGACGACCCCGCCGACGCGATCGCACACGAGTTCCGCCGCAAGACGCGGACCCTCGCCGGCAACTACCAGACCTTCGCGCGGAACCTGTGGCTCCTCGATCCGCGTCGCGACCGGATCTTCCCGCAGGCCGTCTCGCACAAGCTCTTCCGGCTCCTCGTCCCGTGGGCGCTCTTGTTGCTGCTCTTCTCGTCGGCCCTCATGCCGAGACCGCTCTTCCGCGCCTTCTTCTGGGCGCAGGCGGCCTGCTGGGTTGCCGGCGCCGCCGCCAGTTTCATGCCGGCCCTCCGCCGCAACCGGCTTTTTTCCTTCCTCTCCGTCTTCGTCTCCCTCAACGCCGCCGCCGTCGCCGGGCTGTTCCGGTGGGCCGCGGGCCGCGCCGATGCGCGCTGGAAGCGCTGACCCCTCGCGGCATTGCGTTTTCTGGTACCGTTCTTGCATTTCCTCGCCTCATTGAGAATTGACATCCCGCCGCGGCGCGGGGCACAATGACTCGTCCACTCACACCGCACAGAACACGGGAGGATCCGTTGGATACGAAGACACAGATTCGGGGATTCATCGTCGACAACTTCCTCTTCGGCACGGACGACGGGTCGTTGAAGGACGGCGATTCCTTCCTGGAGTCGGGGATCATCGACTCGACCGGCATCCTCGAGGTCGTCGGATTCGTCGAGGACGAATTCGGCTTCGACGTGAAGGACGAGGAACTCGTCCCGGAGAATTTCGATTCGATCGAACGGATCGCCGCATACATCGAGCGCAAACGATGACGCGGCGTCCACGGCCACGGACGGGTACGGACTGACCATGCTTCTGCAGGAATTTCTGGAAGAGAGCGCCGCGCGGCACCCCGGGAAGGAGGCCCTTGTCGCGGGCCAGCGCCGCCTCTCCTACCGGGAGATCGACGTCGCGGCGAACCGGCTCGCGAACGCCCTTCTCGCGTGCGGCGTCGCCGAGGGCGACCGCGTGGCCGTTTTGATGGACAACTCCCCCGAGGCGGTCGTCTCGATCTGGGGGATCCTCAAGGCCGGCGCCGTCTTCCTCGTGATCAACCCCACGACGAAGCGGGAGAAGATCCGCTACATCCTCGACAACTGTAGGGCCGCGGCCCTCATCACCCATTCGGGGAAATGGCGGACCGTCGGCCGGGCCGTCGAGGGCGTTTGTTCGCTGAAGGCGATTCTCGCGGCGGGCCCCGCCCTGCCGCCGCCGCCGGCCGACGCGCCCGCGCCCCTGCCGTGGGAGGAGACCCTCGCCGGGCAACCCGGCGCGCAGCCGCCCCTGAACACGATCGACATCGACTTGGCGGCACTCATCTACACATCGGGCACGACGGGGAACCCGAAGGGGGTCATGCTGACCCACCGCAACATGGTCTCCGCCGCGACATCGATCACCACCTACCTCGAGAACACGCCGGAGGACCGCATCCTCTCCGTGCTGCCCCTCTCCTTCGACTACGGCCTCTACCAGGCGATCATGGCGGCCCGGTTCGGCGGCGCGCTGATACTCGAGCGGTCATTCCTCTACCCGTGGGCCGTCGTCAACCTGCTCCGCGAGGAGCGCGCGACCGGCTTCCCGATCGTCCCGACGATCTCGGCGATCCTCCTCCAGATGGAGGAGATCCGCAACGAGGCGTTCCCCGACCTGCGCTACATCACCAACACGGCGGCCGCCCTGCCGGTCAGCCACATCACCGGCCTGCGCGGACTCTTTCCCGGCGCGGACATCTACTCGATGTACGGCCTCACCGAGTGCAAGCGCGTCTCCTTTCTCCCGCCGGCGGAGCTCGACCGCCGCCCGGAATCGGTGGGCCGCGGGATGCCGAACGAGCAGGTGTGGCTCGTCGACGAGGCGGGCGAGAAAATCGAGGAGCCGGACAGGATCGGCGAGCTCGTCGTCCGCGGCGCCAACGTGATGCAGGGCTACTGGGAGCTCCCCGAGGAGACCGCGGCGCGGCTCCGCCCGGGGAAATGGCCGTGGGAGAAGGTGCTCTACACGGGCGACCTCTTCCGGATGGACGAGGAGGGGTTCCTCTACTTCGTCTCGCGCCGCGACGACATCATCAAGAGCCGTGGCGAGAAGGTGAGCCCGAAGGAGATCGAGGGGGTCGTCTACGCGATGGAGGGAGTCGTCGAGGCGGCCGTCGTCGGCGTGCCCGACGAGATCCTCGGCGAGGCGATCAAGCTCTTCGTCGTCCGCCGCGAGGGCTCGGCGATCGGCGAGAAGGACGTGCTCGCCCACTGCAAGGCGCACCTCGAGGATTTCATGATCCCGTCGATCGTCGAATTCAGGGACGCGCTCCCGAAGACGACGACGGGCAAGATCACGACGAAGGGACTCGCGTAAGGGCGCCCGGCCGCGGCCGGGCGGGAAAGGAACAAATCATGGCGATCGACGCCGGCGTACTCCGGATCGACGCGGCCGCGACGGCCGGGAAGATCGAGGCATTCATCAGGGACGCGGTCAAGAACACCTTCCGCCGCAAGGGGATCGTCATCGGGGTGAGCGGGGGCATCGACTCCGCCGTCGCCGCGGCCCTCTCCGTGCGCGCCCTCGGCGCGGAGCGCGTCCACGGCGTGATCCTGCCCGAACGCGACTCGAGCCCCGACAGCCGGCGCTTCGCCCTCCAGGTGATCGAGAGCCTCGGCATCGAACACAGCGAGTTCGAGATCACCGCCGCCCTCGAGACCTTCGGCGTCTACGAGAAACGCGACGCCGTCGTGCGGCGCTACTTCCCCGACGTCGCCGACGGCTACCGCTTCCGTCTCGTTTTGCCGCAGGACCTGCTCGAGCGCGACCGCATCAGCGCCTACCGGCTCGAGGTGGACGGCGGCGACGGCGGGATCCGCTCTGCGCGGCTCTCGCGCGACGACTACCTCGAGATGATGGCCGCGAACGACATCAAGCAGCGGCTCCGGATGACGCAGCTCTACTACGAGGCGGAGCGGCGCTACTTCATCGTCTGCGGCACGACCAACCGCGCCGAGACGGCGCAGGGATTCTTCGTCAAGTTCGGCGACGGCGGCGTCGACATCGAGCCGCTCACCGACCTCTACAAGAGCCAGGTCTTCGAGATCGGCCGCCATCTCGGCGTTCCCGCCGACGTCCTCGCCCGCACGCCGAGCCCCGACACCTACAGCCTCCCGGTGAGCGACAAGGACTTCTACTTCTGCCTCTCCTACGACCAGGTGGACCTGCTCCTCTACGCGATGGAGCACGGCCACACGGTGGAGGAGGCGGCGGCCGCCCTCGGCCTCGAGGCCGGGCAGGCGGCGCGCGCCTGGAAGGATCTCGAACGCAAGCGCGAAGCCACGAAGCATCTGCGCAGCCTCCCGCCGGTCCCCGACCTGGGGATCTGACGGAGGCGGAAAGGGACGAAACCGATGAAACGCTGCACGAGGTGCGTGCTCCCCGAGACCTATCCCGGCATCCGTTTCGACGAGGAGGGCGTCTGCAACTTCTGCCACCTCTTCAAGGGAGCGGAGCGGCTCGGGAAATCGATGACGAAGTACCGCGGCAAGTTCGAGAAGCTCCTCGAGGAGCGCAGGCGGACCGGCGGGTACGACGCGATCATGGCCTACAGCGGCGGCAAGGACTCCACCTACACGATGGCGGTCCTGCGCGAGCGCTACGGGCTCTCGATCCTGGCCTTGACGATGGACAACGGCTTCATCTCCCCGCGATCGCTGGAGAACATCCGGGCGGTCGTCGAGGGGCTCGGCGTCGACCTCGTCATCCACAAGCCACGGTTCGACCTCCTCTCGAAGCTCTTCCTGCACTGCGCCGACGAGGACATCTACTCGCGCAAGGGGCTCGAGCGGGCGAGCACGATCTGCACCTCCTGCATGGGGCTCGTCAAGTTCATCGCCCTCCGGCGCGCGATCGAGGGGGACATCCCCTTCATCGTGTACGGCTGGTCGCCGGGACAGGCGCCGGTCGAGGCCTCGATCTTCCTGAACAACCCGTCGATGATCCGGGGGATGCAGGAGCAGTTCGTCGGACCGATGTCGGCCATCGTCGGCTCGGGGATCGAGAACTACTTCCTCACCGAGGAGCACTTCGCCCGCCCCGAGCGCTTCCCGCACAACGTGAGCCCGCTCGCCTTCCTCGAGTACGACGAGGCGGGGATCCTCGAGGAGATCCGGCGGCTCGGCTGGCGGAAGCCGGACGACACCGATCCCAACTCCACGAACTGCCTGCTCAACGCGCTCGGCATCGAGCGGCACCGCGAGCGATTCTCCTACCACCCCTACGCCTTCGAGCTGGCCGGGCTCGTGCGCGCCGGCTACCTCGACCGCGACGAGGCGATCGAACGCCTCGAGGAGCGCTCCGATCCGGCGGTCGTGGAGGGAGTGCGCGCGCGTCTCGAGAGGGGCGCGAAGGGAATGGAATGACGGGGTGACGGAACGGTGGCGTGGCGGTGACGATGCGGTGACGCGGCGGCTCAGTCGCCGCCGGAGAAGCGCGCCGCGCAGCGCCTGACGATCTCGTCCTGCCACTCGCGCAGCGTGTACATGTGGTTCGCGTGCTCGATCGACTCGATCGTGACGAGCCCGCGCCCGCGCTCGATCTCCCCCGGCATCCGCGCGAGGAACTCGCTCTCGAACTCCCACCGGAAGTTGTCGTGCTCGCCGAAGACGAAGTCGATTTGCCCGCCCCGGCCGACGATCGCCCGGTAGGCGCGGAGGAAGTCGTCGTTGAAGGACATGTCCTCCCCGGCGCCGGGCACGGTGACGCTGAGGCCGCTTTTCGCGGCCGGCTTCGCGGGGGGGGGCGCCGGCCGCCGGTTGGCCGATCCGCCGATGCGCCGGCTGAGACCGGCGAGGAAGCCGCCGAGCGCGGCGAAGATCTTGTCGTACTCGCTCCGGAAGGTCAGGAACCGCCACCACGCGCGGAGGTTGAAGATCTTCCGGAGGTAGAGCCCGAGATAGAAGCGCGCGTACCCCTCGCTCATCCGCACCTCGCCGTAGCGCAGGCTCGGCAGCATCACGGGGATCGAGAGGAGCACCGAGTCGTCGATCTCCGCCGACCGGCTCTGCGCGATGAGGTTGGTGATCGCGCCGCCGCAGACGCCGACCGCGGCGATCCGCCTTGCGCCGGAACGCTCGCGCAGGAGGCGCGCCGCGGCGACGACGTCGTCGGCGAAGAGGCCGTTGCAGATCCACCGGAAGAGGACGCGCTGCTCGACGTTCCCGAGCCGCGAGCCCGAGCGGCCCACGCCGTGCGTGTCGGCGCAGAGGCAGGGGAATCCCGCCGCGGCGAGGCGCCGGGCCGCGCGCGTGTTGAAGCGGAACGCGCCGTTCATCCCGATCAGCCCGCCGTGCGTGAAGACGACGCCCGTCTCCCGCGCAGCCCCGTCGGGGCGGTACATGACGCCCGCCACCGGCCCCGTTTCGCCGCCGTCCAGAACGACGGCCTCCTCGCGGACGCCGCCGATCGTGACCGCATCGGCTGCGCCGGGAAGATCGTCGCCCGCCATGGCGACGACCGCGGGCGCGTCCGCCCGCTCTTGCTCCTTCGGACCGCCGCCGGCCGGGCGTGCGTCGCCGGTCGCCGGCGCGCCCGCTTCCCCGCGTCCGCCGCCGGCGAGCCGCGAGACGATCGCCTCGACGAAACCCGGCGCCCGGGAGGTGAAGATGCGGTTGTTTATCCAGAAGGCGTTGTCGTCGGGGATGACGATCTCCTCGCAGGTCGCGCCCCCCGCGCGGATCGCGTCGGCGAGGCCGTCGTCGCGGACGGGGGCGCCGGCCTTCTCGGGGATGCGGACGATCGTGACGGGAATGTCCGTGCCGGTGGTCGCGGGCAGCGTCATTTCGCGCGCCCCCTCGACGAACCGGTGAGAGAAGAGATAGCCCTCGACGTTGTTCATGTGGTAGCCGCCGTGCTCGCAGGCGCCGCCGGCGGCCAGTTCCCCGATGATCTGCTCGCGCGTCATCACCGTCTTCCGGAAGATGGCGTACTGGCCGGCGACGTTGGCGCGGAGCGCCTTCATCAGCTCCGGCGACCAGTCGCGGATCGGCTGGACGAGAACGAGCGCGTCGGCGCCGGCGACGCCGGCCGCGGCCGAGGCCACGGCGGCCCCCCAGCGGATGCCGAGGAAAACGATCCGGGAGGCGCCCAGGTCGCGCGCGAACCGGCAGGCGTCCGCCGCGTCGCGCACGAGGCTCGCGGGATCCACGTCGATCGGCTCCCCGGCGCTGTTCCCGTAGCCGGCGTAATCGAAGAGGAGCGTCGCCGCCCCCGCCGCCGCGGCCGCGCGGCCGAGGTTGGCGAAGACCCGCTCGCACCAGTACTTCTCCTCGAAAAGGGAATCGCACACGACGAGCGCGGTGCGTCCGGCCGCGCCGCCCGCAGGGAGGTGCAGCGTGGCGAACAGCGGCGTGCCGTCCGTCCTGAAAAAGAAATGCCGTTCCTGCGTCATCGTTTCCCGCCCTTCCCGCGGCCGGCGGCTCGCCGGTCCGACCGGGAACGCTGCAAGAAGAATGCCGCCCGGCGACCGCCCGCGCACCGCGCCGTTCCCGCGGCCGCGCCGCCCGCCGCCCACTGGGAAAAGACGTTGTTGTCCGCCGGTGAATCTTCTACAATCCGCACTCGATGAGTAACCGCGTCATCATTCCCGCGCTCGCCGCCATCCTCGCGCTGGCGACTATACTGATGCTCCTGGCCTCCGTCAAGGTCGCGCTCGCGGCCTTCGGCGCGATGCTCGTCGCCGTTCTCGTCTTCTTCAAGCCCTTCTGGGGACTGCTCGCCTACCTCGCGATGGTCTACCTGCGGCCGCAGGAGTTCGTGCCCGCCCTGCAGGGGATGCCGATCATGCTGGCGATCTCGCTGCTCGTCCTCGGCGTCTTCATCCTCCACACGATCATCCAGCGACGGCCCTTCACGGGATTCCGGCTCCGCCAGAGCGTCTTCATGCTCGTCTTCTTCATCATCATCCCGCTCTCGCAGCTCCAGCGCTTCTACCTCTTCGGCGCGAAGGAGGCCTTCTCGAGCTTTCTGCCCGTCTTCATCCTCTTCTTCATGATCATCGCCCTCGTCGGCTCCTTCGACCAGTTGCGGACGGTCTTCACGATGCTCTTCGTCATGACGCTCATGCTGGCGGTCAACGGGATCTTCCAGTACTACAACGGCACGGACATCGCCGGGCAGACGCCGATCGAGGGCAACAGGATCCGCTGGATCGGCATCTTCGCCGACCCGAACGACCTCGGCCTCGCCCTGCTCACCTTCACGCCGTTCGCCCTCGTCAAGATGACGCGGCCGGCGATCTCCGCCGTCTGGCGGCTCGCGTGGGCGCCGGCGTTCGTCGTGCTCGTCTACGCCCTCTATCTCACCAACTCCCGCGGCACGGCCCTCGGGCTGATTGTCGTCTTCGTCGTCTTTCTCGTGCGGCGGCTCGGCGCGTGGAAGGGACTCCTCATCGGCCTCCTCGTCGCCGCGGCGATGTTCGCCGCCGGTCCGAGCCGTCTCGCCGACGTCTCGCCCGAGGAGGCCTCGGCGAGCGGACGGATCGACGCGTGGGCCACGGGGCTCAACCTCTTCTTCTGGCGGCCGATCCTCGGGATCGGCTACAACAGCTTCACCGAGTACCACCACCTCACCGCGCACAACTCGGTGGTCCTCTGCATGGCCGAGCTGGGCCTCGCCGGCCTCTTCGTGTGGCTGCTGATGATCTTCACCTCCTTCGACGAGATGCGCTCGCTGCTCCGTCGGGCCCCCGGCACGCGGTACGGCGTCTACGCCGAGGCGATGCTCCTGTCGATCGCCGGCTTCTTCGCGGCGGCGTTCTTCCTCTCGCGGACCTACAACAGCGTCCTCTACGTCGTCATCGCCGTCTCCGCGCTCCTCTCGCGCTTCGCGAGCGAGGAGCATGGTTTCACCATCGCCTTTCTCGACCGCCGGACGGCGATCGCGGTATCGGCCTTGACGGTGGGGCTCGTCGGCCTGGTCAAGGTGCTCGTGATGCTCTAGGAGGAGCGATGCTCAGGGATGCGCACATCTGGCTGCCGGGGCTCCTCGGCCGGCGGTTCCTGCGGCGGCGGACCCCGCCGCGCCGCCTGCTTTTCGCCTTCGCCGACCACTTCGAGCCGGCACAGCGCCCGGACGACCCGGCGAGCCTCCAGTTCGACCGCGTTCGCGCGTGGATCGGGGCCTACGAGGAGGCGTGCCGCGGCCGGCGGGACGCCGGCGGACGCCCGCCGCGCCACACCTACTTCTTTCCCGAGGAGCAGTACCTCGCCGGCACGATCGAGCTCCTCGCCGCCCACTGCGGGCGCGGCTTCGGCGAGGTCGAGGTGCACATCCACCACGACCGCGACACGGGCCCGGCGTTCGTCGGGAAGATCGGGCGCTTCACGCGGCGTCTCGAGGATCACGGCCTCCTCTGCCGCGACCTGGACGGCACACTGCGGTATGGCTTCGTCCACGGCAACTGGGCGCTCGACAACTCGCGCCGCGATGGCCGCTGGTGCGGCCTAAACGACGAGATCACGCTGCTGCGCGAGACGGGGTGCTACGCCGATTTCACGATGCCCAGCGCGCCGGCCGACTGCCAGACCAGGACCGTCAACGCGATCTACTTCGCCGACGACGATCCGGCGCGCCCCAAGTCGCACGACCGCGGCCGCGAGGTGGTCTTCGGCAACCGCGGCGCGGGCGACCTCCTCCTCGTCCAGGGACCGCTCGCGCTCAACTGGCGGCGGCGGCGCGGCATCCTGCCCCGGCTCGAGAACGGCGACGTCAACGGGCGCAACCCGATCAGGCGCGACCGCGTCCGGCTCTGGATCGACGCGGGCGTCTCGGTGCGCGGCCGCGAGGAGACCGTCTTCGTCAAGATCCACACGCACGGGGTGAAGCCGCGGGACTTCGCGGCGGTGACCGGCGAACTCGCCGCCGGGTTCCAGGCCGTCGAGGAGGAATGCGCCGCGCGGGGGATCGATCTCCACTACGTGACGGCGCGCGAGATGGCGAACGTCGTCTACGCATTCAACGACGGCCGCGACGAGCCCGTCGAGGAACTGTTCGACTACCTGCTCAGGCCCCCGGCGATCGCCGGCTGCGGGTGAGGGAACATCCGGCGGAGCCCTGCGAGACCGGTCAGCGGACGACGAGGATCACGCGCTTGTCGACGACGAGACCCGAGTCCTCCTTGACCAGCACGAAGTAGCGGCCGCTCGCGACGTCCACCGCGCTGTTGTTGCGGCCGTCCCACTCGAGGAAAGTGTTTCCGCTCCAGGCGGCGTCCCAGACCATGCGCCCGGCGAGGTCGTAGATCTCGAGGATGCCCGCATCGGGGAGGTTCGCCACGTTCAGCAACCCGGCGGCGGGCTGGAAGGGGATCGGGTAGATCGCGATATGCCCCGCGGCGAGATCGCCGTTCGGGTTGCCGCCCGTCCCCTGGTCGTTCTCGACGGCCTCGACGACGAGATCGGGGATCGAGGCACCCGCGATGCAGGAGACGACGATCCATGCGACGCCGTCCTCGGCGTCGACGTCCCCGTCGGCCGTGAGGACGATCGGCTTCTCCACGGCCCAGTCGGCGCCGTCGAAGGTCACCGTCCGGCTGGCCGTCTCGACGTCGATGTCCGCGTCGCCCGCGACGCGGGCGATCCCGACGGTCACCGGTCCCGGGGGCGGCGCGCTCAGGGAGAGGCCGAAGGAGGCCGTGCCCCCCTCGGGCACGGTCACGCCGGTGCCGCTCGCGAGGAAATGGACCTGGCCGGGAAGATCGTTGCTCGTGAAGGTGGCAGCGACGGAAACGACGAGGCCGCCCGCCGCGGCGTCGTGCGAGAGGGCCTTGACGAAGTAGACCCGGTTCGCCTCGAGTCCGGCGAGCGTGGTCGCATGGGTCGTGGCGAGGGTTTCGTCGCGGTCGCTCTCCGACACGGCGCTCGAGCCCATCGCCCAGTACTTGACCCGTCCCGTCGTCGGCCAGGCGGTCGACCAGTGGACGACGGCCGTCGTGGCGTCGACGATCGAGACGGAGTCGACGACGCAGTAGTCCGCCACGCCGGCCGGCGAGTCCTCGTCGAGGGAGAGCCCGGTGAGGATGCCGGAGAATCCGCTCATCGTCCCGATGGCGTCGCGTGTGCGGAAGCTGTAGTAGTAGATCGTGCCGTAGTCGAGGCCGACGGCGTCGGTGTAGACGGAATCCGCCGGCGAGACCGCCGCGATCTCGTTCCAGTCGCCCGCCGTCCCGGTGAGGGAACGGTAGACGAGCACCTCAGCCACGTTCGGATCGGAGACGGGATACCAGCTGACGTCGTAGTGGAGCGGCTCCTGCGCGCCGGCGAGAGCGCTTCCGGATACGAGCAGACCGATGACGAGCAATGCGGTGTGGAGCCGTTTCATCTCTCTCCCCTGTCACCCCCGGATGCAATGTATCGTCATCGCGGAGGGAAGTCAACGTTTGCGAGGTGCCGCCCGGTCCCTACCAAATTGCAACGTTCGGCGGGCAAAGTCCAGAGGGCGATACACCCATTTTGCTTCGGCACCCTCGCGCCCGCCGCGGCCGGTCGTTTCCGGTGATGTCCGATCGATCCTCGATGCGTGTCCCCGGGTCTCGTATTCCGGCGGTGCGCGTTCCGTGCTGCGCCCGGGGCCTCGTTGCCGTCATGGTGGTGTGCAATCGTCATTCCACCCGCCCTTCCCCGGCGGCCGCCTCGGCGAAGAGAACCGAGATCCGCCGGGCGTTCTCTTCCCAGGAACCGGCCGGCGACACGATCCGCGCGCGGTCCCACCCGCGCCCGAGGCCGTCGACGATCGCGCCGGCGAGCGCCTCGGCCGCTCCCGGGGGAACGAGAATACCGTTTTCGGGGGCGAGAATCTCCGGGGTTCCCCCCGTGTCGGTGGCGACGACGGGCAGGCCGCAGGCGAGGGCCTCGAGGACGACGTTCGGCGTGCCCTCGGCGAGGCTCGGCAGGCAGAAGAGGTCGGCGGCGCCCATGAACGACGCCACGCGCTCGTGCGGCGCCCGCCCGTGGAAGAAGACGCTTCCGGCGATCCCCGCCCGCCGCGCGAGACCGCGCAGGAGTCTCTCCTGCGGGCCGTCGCCGACGAGGTGCAGCTCGGCCCCGGGCACCGCCGCGCGGGCGAAGGCCTCGACGAGGACGGGCACTCCCTTGATCGCCTTGAAGTTGCCCGCGTAGAGGACGATCCGCGCGTCGAACCGGAGCCCGAGCCGGCGCCGCTCGCCGCTCCGGTCGCGGGGCCGGAAGAGCGCCGTGTCGATCCCGTTCATGACGACGGCGATCCTGGACCCGTCGATCCCCGCCTCGACGAGGGTTTGCCGGAGGGCCGCGCTCACCGCGACGATGCGGCTCGAGGCGCGCATCGCCTCGAGGACGAACGGGCGGCGCGCCCGGCTCTCGAGCCCCTGGTTGACGTCGGTGCCGTGCAGCCGCGAGACGAGCGGCAGGCCCGCCCCGGCGGCGAGTCGCGCGGCCGCCCAGCAGTCCGGGTAGGCCCAGGTCGCGTAGACGATGTCGGGGCGGAGCGAGGCGGCGATTTGCCGGAAGGGCCCGGCGATCGCCCGCTCGTACCAGCGGCCGTAGAAGCGCCGCATCGCCTTCGGCGCGTACCAGTACGTGGGATAGACGACGCTCATCGAGGCCGCCGTCTCCGCGGTCGGCCGGGGCGCCCGCCCGGCGAGGGCGAAACGCAGGCGGTGGGGCCAGGGCACGGGCGAGACGACGGCGAGCTCGTGCGATGCGGCGAGATGAAGGAACTGCTGGCGGTTGAAGGGGGCGAGTCCGGGACGGGAGGCGTCGGGAAAGAGATTGGTCACGCAGAGGACCTTCATCTGCCGCCCTCCCCCGGTCCGTCGTCCTCGCCGGCCGGCGGCGGAGACCCGTCGCCGCCGAGGGGCGGCTCGCCGGCGGCGGGCGGCGCGTCGTTCGGCAACGCGCCCTCCCACCGGTCGAGATAGTGCTTGAGGATGACGAGCCCGATCAGCCCGCCGAGCACGCGCGAGAAGAGGGTGACGACCGCCGCCCCGAGCGCCCCGTAACGGGGGATGAAGAGGATGTTCCCCACGAAGTTGAGCAAAAGGTTGATCCCCGCCATGATCGCGAAGAGCTGCGGCCGGTTCAGCGAGTGGCCGACGAGGTTGATCGGGTTGATCATCGTCAGGAGGATGAAGGCCCCGACGAGGATCTGGAAGAGCTTCACCGAGGGGAGGAACCGTTCGCCGAGCACGAGGAGGATCAGCGGTTTCGCGAAGAGGATGAGCAGGACGCAGACGGCGGCGACGAGCCCGGTCACCTTCAGCGTGTCGCGGAAGTAGCGCGAGATCTCCTCGCGGCGGCGGAAACGCGAGACCTTCGGCAGGAAGACGGTGTTGAAGGTCTCCGGCAAAAGCTCGAGGGGCATGATCAGCCGGAAGGCCACCGAGTAGATCCCCACCTCGGCCGCCTGGCGGAAGAAGCCGAGCATCAGCACGTCGAGGCGGTCGAAGAGCATGAAGAGGACGGAGAAGAGGAAGAGCCAGCGGCTGTAGGAGAAGATCTCCCCCAGCGGGTACCTCTCCCCGGCGGGGGCCGTGTAGAACCGCCGCGGCAGGATGAGCGCGGCGATGACGAAGCCGAGGAAGATCTGCAGGATGTTGATGAGGAGGACGTTCTCGACGCCGAGGACGGCCGCGCGGGCGAGAAGCAGGATCGCGCCCGTCCGGACGACATGGGTGACGGCGTTGCTGATCGCGAGCGCCTTGAAGCGCTCGATCGCCCGGAGCGCCCCCTCGGCGTGCACCCACACGTTGTAGACGAACCCGCCGAAGGCGGCCAGCCGGAGCGGCAGGACGAGCACCGCGTCGTGGAAGAAATGTTCGGCGATGAAGGGCGAGATGAACCAGCCGACGGCGATGAAGCCGCCCGAGAAGACGAAGCGCAGGACGTAGACCCGCCGGAAGAGGGCGAAGGCCCGCTCCTCCTCGCCGCCGGAGAGGTGGTAGGAGAGCTTGCGGACCATCGTGGTGGTGAGGCCGAGCTCGAGGAGGCGGCCGTAGATCGCCATCATGACGGCGGCGAGCGTGAGCTGCCCGAAGGGACCCGGACCGAGCGTGCGCATGACGACGACTCCCGCCAGAAAACGCAGGACGGCCGTCACCATGCGGCTCGAATAGATGAGGCCGAGCTGCCGCACCGCCTTGCGGCGCAGCGTCTCGCCGATCCACCTGTCCAGGAACGTCCGCGCTCCCATGCTCCTCCCACCGGTCGGATTTTGCCCGCCGCGGGCAGGACCGTGCGTCCGCCGCCCCGGCGCATTCAGGCGGGAGTGTAGCGCGGCGATCCCGGGAAGCCAAGCGACAATGCGGCCGCGGCGGGCCGCGCCGGCATAATTCTGTTTCGCTCCCGCGCCGCCGTGCGATACCATGACACCCGGCGGCGCGGCGTCCGCGCCGCGGAGGCGGCACAGGGGGTTTCACGATGAGCGAGAACGCGCGCGCCTGCACGACCTGCTTCTTCACCTCGGCCTTCCCCGGCGTCGAGATCGGGGAGGACGGCGTCTGCAACTACTGCCGCCGCAGCGACTCGATCATCCGGAAGGTCGACGACGTCACCTCAAACATCGACGAGCTCCGCGGGATCGCCGCGGAGCTGAAAGCGGCCCGCACGGGGAAATACGACTGCCTCATCGGCGCCTCCGGCGGGCTCGACTCCTCCTACGTCGTCTACGTGGCGAAGGAGGTGCTCGGCCTCGAGCCGATCGTCGTCAAGTACGACCACGGCTTCAACTACCCGATCGCCGACGAGAACCTCATCGCCCTCTGCGAATCCCTCGGCGTCGACTACCGCATCATCGGGAGCCGGGCCGGCTGGGACCGCCGGTACGTGCGCCACATGGTGCGCGCCTTCCGCGCGACGGGGCTCTTCTGGGGCGTCTGCTCGTTCTGCCACTGGATCCTCCCCGCCGTCACCTTCCGCGAGGCGGTGCGCGAGGGGGTGCCGGCGATACTCACCTCCTCGAACCGCTACGAGGGCAACCTCCACATGCCGCGCGCCTTCAAGATGAAGAAGATGCTCGCCGGCGCGCTGCGCCGGCCGCACCTCATCCCCTCGATGCTGTACCACCTCGCCGCCGCGCGGTACTGCCTCCTGCAACTCAAGCTCGAGTTCCGTCTCCCCCCCGCCCGCAACCTCATGCGGAGCGTGCCGGCGGCCCCGCCGATCCGCCAGGTGAAGATCTCCCGCTACCTCCCGTGGGACACCGACATGATGCAGCGGCTCCTCGGCGAGCACGGCTGGCGCGCCCCCGACCCGCCGCGGCTCCACATGCGCTTCGACTGCATGATCGAGGACAGCCTCATCAACAGCACCTTCAAGCGGGCCGGCGGGATCACGGTGCACGGGATCATCTGCAACAACATGATCTTCGACGGATCGCGCACGCGCGGGGAGCTCGGGGAGGCCGTGCGGTGGTACGAGGAGGAGGCCGACCGCGGCCTCGAGGAGATCCTCGCCGCCCTCGAGGAGGACCGCAGGCCGTGAAGATCCTCTGGGTGAAGAACAACCTCCTCCATCCCCTCGACTCGGGCGGCAAGCTCCGCACATTCAACATGCTGCGCGAGATCGCACGAGATCACGAGGTCCACTTCGCCGCCTTCGCCCGCCCCGGCGAGTCCGAAGCTGTCGAAAAGAGCGCCGAGTACTGCCGGCGGCTCTTCACCGCGCCGCCGCCGGCGGGACCGGCGAAGAAATCGCCCGCCTGGTTCCTGCGCGTCGCGGCGGGGCTGCTCTCGCCCCTCCCCTGGACCGTCGCCTCCTACCGGAGCACGGCGATGCGTCGGCTTCTCGCCGAACGCCTCGCCGCCGGGCGCTACGACGTCGTCGTCGCCGATTTCCTGACGATGATCCCCAACATCCCCGAGTGCCCCGGCGTGCCGCGGGCACACTTCTCGCATAACATCGAGGCGATGATCTGGGAGCGGTCGGCGGCGAACGAGGGCAATCCCGTCAAACGGCTCGTCTTCCGGCGCGAATGCGCGCGCACCCGGCGCTTCGAACGCCTCGTGGCGCAATCCTTCGACGCGGTGATCGCCGTCTCGGCGCGCGACGCCGCCTTTTTCGCCGAGGTCTACGGCGCGCGGCGCGCGGCGGCGATCCCGACCGGCGTCGACACGGGCTACTTCTCCCCGGCGGGCGTCGAGCCCGAGGCGGGACGGATCGTCTTCCTCGGCTCGATGGACTGGATGCCCAACGTCGACGCCGTCCGCTGGTTCGCCGCCGAGATCCTCCCCCGCGTCCGCGAGGCGGTCCCGGGGGTTGTTTTCTCGATCGTCGGGCGCGACCCGGCGCCGGCCGTCCGGGCCCTCGCCGGCCCCGGCGTGGAGGTGACGGGCACCGTTCCCGACACGCGGCCGCACGTGGCGCGGGCCGCCTGCGCCGTCGTACCGATCCGGGTGGGCGGGGGAACGCGGATCAAGATCTACGAGCTGATGTCGGCCGGCGCGGCCGTCGTCTCGACGACGATCGGGGCCGAGGGCCTCGAGTACCGCGACGGCGAGAACATACTGATCGCCGACGAGCCCGCCGCCTTCGCCGCGGCGGTCGCCGGCGTTCTCACCGACGGCGGACGCCGCCGTTCGCTCGGCGCGGCCGCCCGCGCCTTCGTCGCGGAGCACTGCGCATGGGAATCGGTCGCCCGACGCTTCGTCGAGGCGCTGCCGAGGACAACGGAAGGGGACGATCGATGAAGATAAGCGTGTTCGGTCTCGGGTACGTCGGCGTGGTCTCGGCCGCCTGTCTCGCCGACGGGGGCAACACCGTCGTCGGCGTGGACGTGGCCGAGGTCAAGGTCGACCTCATCAACGACGGCAAGACGCCGGTCATCGAGAAGGACATCGGCCGCATCATCGAGGAGAACGTGGCGAAGGGGCGCCTGCGGGCGACGGCCGACGCCGCCGCGGCGATCCGCGAGACGGAGATGTCGCTCGTCTGCGTGGGCACGCCGAGTTTGCCGAACGGCGACGCGAACCTCGAGTTTCTCCGCGCCGTCTGCGCCGAGATCGGCCAGCTCATCGCCGCGAAAGACAAGCGCCACATCGTCGTCATCCGCTCGACGAGCTTCCCCGGCACCACGCGCAACGTCTGCCGGCCGATCCTCGAGGAGCACAGCGGCAAGCGGGCCTTCGAGGACTTCGGTCTCTGCTTCAACCCCGAGTTCCTCCGCGAGGGCTCCTCGGTGGCCGACTACTACGATCCGCCGAAGATCGTCGTGGGGAGCGAGAACGAGGCCGACGCGCGCAGGGTCTGCGAGATCTACAGGGGGATCGACGCCCCCGTCTTCGTCGCCGGCCTCGAGGCGGCCGAGATGGTGAAGTTCGCCGACAACTGCTTCCACGCGCTGAAGGTCTGCTTCGCCAACGAGATCGGCAACGTCTGCAAGGCGGTCGGGATCGACGGGCACGACGTGATGGAGATCTTCTGCGCCGACCGCAAGCTCAACATCTCCCCCTACTACTTCAAGCCGGGTTTCGCCTTCGGCGGCTCCTGCCTCCCGAAGGACGTCCGCGCGCTCACCCACCAGGCGAGCCGGCTCGACGTGAAGGTCCCCGTGCTCGACGCGATCATGCCGGCGAACGAGCTGCAGGTGAAGCGCGGCATCGAGATGATCATCGCGACCGGCGCGAGGCGGATCGGCTTTCTCGGGATGAGCTTCAAGGCGGGCACCGACGACCTGCGGGAGAGCCCGATCGTCACGGTGATCGAGACCCTGATCGGCAAGGGCTACGACATCCGGATCTACGACCGAAACGTCAACCTCGCCAAGCTCTTCGGCGCCAACAAGGAGTACATCGAGACGCGCATCAAACACATCTCCGACCTGATGACGCCCCATATCGAACAGGTCGTCGAGTTCGCCGAGACGATCGTCATCGGGAACCGCTCGACCGAGTTCATCCACGAGTTGCCGCACCTGCGCGAAGACCAGACCGTGATCGACCTCGTCCGCATCGCCGACCGTCCCGAGACGCCGGCCCGGTACGAGGGGATCTGCTGGTAGGAGGATTGCCGTGTCGAAACGCGATCTCGCCGCCCGCGCCCTGTCCTTCCTGCCCCGCCGGCTCGTCGTGGCCCGCCGCGAGCGGCGCCTCGGGCGATGCCTCACCGTGCTCACCTACCACCGGGTGATGGAGATCCCGGCCGGGTTCCCCCTCGACGACGACCTCGTGAGCGCAGGGCCGCGCGCGTTCGAGCGGCAGCTCGCCTTCGTCACGCGCGAGTACGACGTCATGACCCTGCGCGAGGTGGGCGAGTCCCTCGACCGGGACGGGCGTTTGCCCGCCCGCGGGCTCGTCATCACCTTCGACGACGGCTACCGCGACAACTACGAGGTGGCCTTCCCGCTCCTGCGCCGGGCGAACGCGACGGCGGTGATGTTCGTGGCCGCGGGGTTCATCGGCGAGCGGCGCCTGTTCTGGTGGGACCGCCTCGCGCGGATCGTCAAGACGGCGCCCGCGGGCGAGGTACCCCTCGGCGAGCCCCTGAACGCCGTCCTGCGCCTCGGCTCCGGCAACCGCCAGCAGGCGGCGCGGAAGCTGATCCGGGCGGTGAAGGGGCTCCCCGACGACGAGAAGGAGGAGCTGATCGCCTTTCTCGCCGAACGCTGCGGCGTCGCGGACGGGCCGCCGGCCGAGCGCGAGACGATGACGTGGAACGAGCTCCGCGAGCTGGACGCGGCGGGGATCGAGATCGGCGCCCACTCGGTGAACCACCCGATCTTCTCCAACATTCCCGAGACGCGCCTCCGCGAGGAGGTGGCCGGCGCGAAGGCGATGATCGAGGCCGAGCTGGGCCGTGCGGTCACGAGCTTCGGCTCGCCGGGCCGCGGACGCATCGGGCCGAAGAAGAAGCGTTCGGCCAAGGAGACGCTCCGCCGGATCGTCGCCGAGAGCGGCTACCGTTTCAGCACGATGTACAACTGGGGACTGAACACGGAGAAGGGTTTCGATCCGCTCGGGCTCCGGCGCGTGGGGATCGAGCGCTACGACAGCGGCGCCGTCTTCCGCGCCAAGCTCCTCTTCCCCGACATCATCGACTACTGAGAGGCGTTCCCCGGCGGCGGCGGGCGATCGCCCGTGGCCGCCGCGCGCACTTCCGGGGCGAGGGCCTCGGCGACGAGTCGCGCGCCGGCGTCGGTGAAGTGCGCGAAGTCGGCGAAGTACCGGTCGCCGGCGGGCACCAGGCGGGCGATGTCGACGACGGGGATGCCGCGCTCGCGGCCGATCCGGCGGATCGCCTCGTTCGCCGCCTCATCCATTTCGAGCAGGCAGTCGGCCGAGGCGAGCGGGTAGAACTTGCGCCAGCCGGCCATGTGGCGGCGGTCGGCCGCGTCCATCGAACCGCCGAACCGCACGGCGTGCGTGGCGAGGACGACCCGGACGGAATCCCGCCGGACGGCGTCGACGAGCTCGGTCACCTGCCGCTCGAACGCGGCGACGCGATCGGGGGGCGGCGCCTCCCACGGCTCTGCCTCTTCCCCGCCCGCCTCGCGGCGGGCGAGCAGCTCGTTGACCCACGCCTGCAGCGCACCGGGGACGACGCGCTTCGCCACGATCGAGATCTTGCGGAGAAGCCGCGGGCGGGGCGGCGGCGCCGGCACGGGGCCCGTGCGCACGCGCACCGTGTCGCGGGGGACGCGCGCGTCGAGGTAGAAGGCAGGCGAGGGGTAGAAGACGAGCACGTCGGGATCGAATCGCCGCAGGTGCGCCCCCCAGAGGAAACGGATCCGCGGCGGGGTCATCCCCGCGCTCGCCGCGTTGATCACCTCGAAGCGTCCCGGCTCTGCGCGCTCGAGAACCGAGTCGAGCTGCGCTGCGTACTCCATCCCCGGGCTCTCGTAGAGACCGAAGGTCTCCGACGCCCCGGCGACGACGACGCGAACGACCCCCGCCGGCTTCTCGACGGCCGCGCCGGGGCCGCGGAAACCGTTCCGGTCGATCTCCCACTTTTCGAAGCGGGCGCCGGGGCGGTTGCGCCGTCCGAGGGAATCGGAGACCTGGAGCATCGCGTGCGTGTAGTTCGCCTGGAGGAGCGGCGCGTTCCAGCGCACCCGGTCGTCCACCCGGGCCGAGAGCTCGAGGACGAGGCCGAAGACGGCCGCGGCGACGAGCCAGCGCCCGAGGCAGCGGATGAGCGAAGCGGCGTTCATCGCTCCTCCTCCCCGATCGTTCGCATGTCCCGCGTCGTCGCCATGCCGGTTTCTCCTAGAACTGGAAGTAGATGAAGCTCTGCGCCTGCGCGCCGAGGAAGGCGAAGAGGTAGAAGAGGACGCCGTAGACGGCCGCCTTCACCGGGAGCGGCGCGGCGAGCCGGAAGACGTCGTCGCGGCGGGCGAGCACCATGACCGTCTCGACGGCGAGAAGCGGCAGGGCGTACTCCACGACGACGAGCATCTCCCCCCAGCGGGCCGTCCCCTCGAGGGTGACGAGGCGCCGCAGCATCGATCCCGCCTGGCCGAGCGAGCGCACGCGGAAGAAGAGCCAGCCGAGGCAGGTCAGCTGGAAGAAGAGGGCCACGCGCAGGGCGCGCGCGGCGAAACGGCCGCCCGCGGCGACACCCCAGCGATGCGCGGGCCGCGCGTCGATCGACCGCGCCTCCGTCGCCGCGCCGGTCGCGACTGCAACGTTCCCCGCAGCGCCGGCGCCGGCCGCGCCGGGTTCCGCGCGCCCCCGCGCCGCGCGGCCCGAAACGATCCGCGCGAGCCCGCCGAGCAGGCGCTGGCCGACGAGGAGCAGGCCGTGGTAGGCCCCCCAGGCGACGAAGTTCCACGCCGCGCCGTGCCAGAGCCCGCCGAGGAGCATCGTGAGCGAGAGGTTGCGGTAGGTCTTCGCCCGCCCGCCGCGGTTCCCGCCGAGCGGGATGTAGAGGTAGTCGCGCAGCCACGAGGAGAGGCTGATGTGCCAGCGGCGCCAGAAATCGCTCGGGCTCACCGCGATGTAGGGGAAGTCGAAGTTCAGCATCAGCTCGAAGCCGAGGCACTTCGCGCACCCCCGGGCGATGTCGGAGTAGCCGGAGAAGTCGCAGTAGATCTGGAAGGCGAAGGCGTAGACGCCCACGACGATCGACCACCACGAGGCGTTCGGATCGGCGAAGACGGCGTCGGCCGTGCGTGCGAGGTTGTCGGCGACGAAGACCTTCTTGAAGAGCCCCCAGAAGATGAGATGCGCGCCGTCGGCGAAGCGGTGCGCGCTGAAGGTACGGGGCCGGAGGATCTGCGGCACGAGCACGCGCGCCCGTTCGATCGGGCCGGCGACGAGCTGCGGGAAGAAGGCGACGAAGAGCGCGAAATCGGGGAAGTGCCGGGTCGGCTCCATCTTGCCCCGGTAGATGTCGATCGTGTAGCTCATCGTCTGGAAGGTGTAGAAGGAGATGCCCACCGGCAGCACGAGATCGAGCCGCAGGACGGACGACTCGATCCCCAGCGCGCCCAGCGCGCCGGCGAGTGAGCCCGCGAAGAAATCGAAGTACTTGAAGAAGCCGAGGATGCCGAGGTTCGTGCAGACGCTCGCCACGAGCCAGCCCCGCCGGCGCCGGGCCGTGGCCGGGTCGGCCGCATCCCCCGCCCCGTGGATGCGGATCCCCGCCACGAAGTCGACGATCGTCGAGATCAGTATCAACGAGAGGAAGCGCCAGTCCCACCAGCCGTAGAAGACGTAGGAGGCGACGAGGAGCATCCGGTTCTGCCAGCGGAAGGGCAACAGGTAGTACAGGGCGAGGACGACGACGAAGAAGACGGCGAAATCGAACGAATTGAACCACATAACCTGTCGGCTGCCTCCCGGGCGCCGCCCCGGCGCCCCCCCTCGCCCGCTGCAGAATCCGTGCCGCGCCGGCGGCGTTGCCGCCCCGCCGGCGAACGGTTTGGGGCATTCTACCCGTTTTACCGTTCGCGATCAAAGAATCATTGCGGGCGCCGGGTGTATCATATAACGTGGATAGAGACGCGCGGGCCCAGCGAACGCCCGCGACATTCCCCTGATGAGCATGAAACTTGCAGCGAACAGACGGGAAAGACCACACCGGGCCACGCCGCGGGGCGGATCGTTTCCGAGGATTCCCCGTCGCGCATCGAGAGGTAGAGATACGATGAAACGGTTGTCATTCTGCACGACGCTCGTCCTCCTCGTCTCGCTCGCAGGCGCCTCACTGGCGCCCGCGCTGGGGGCCGTCAGGCAGGACCATCCGCGCATCTGGCTCACCGACGAGCGGATCGCCGCCCTCAACGACCGGATGAACCGGAACACGACGAACGCGCACCGCCTCGAGAGCTGGTGCGACAGCCACATGGGCGACGCCCTCTCCGGCTACATCGACTCCCGCGCGATCGGGATGCTCAAGGCGGTCAACTACGCCCTGATGTACCAGCTCGACCCGGCGTCGAACGGCCGCTACGCGCAGCGCGCCGTCCAGATCATCGAGTACGCCTTCGACAACCCGTACTCGAGCTACACGCTCAACACGTGGCTCGCCTACGACAACTACTACCTCTCGCGCTACCTGATGTCGTCGGTGGCGATCACGGTGGACTGGTGCTACGACTGGCTCGCGGCCAACCGCCCGGACGCGCTCGCGCGCTTCTCGAACCAGCTCGACGCGTGGGCCACGACGATCATGACCGGCGCCGGATTCGCGTGGAACGACCCCTCGAACAACTTCTACTACGGCCACATGTGGGCGCTCCTCACCTCGGGCTACGCGCTTTACGGCGACAACCCCGACGCCGAACTCTGGCTCGCCCGCGCCCGCGACGTGATGCTCCCCGAGGCGATCCACTACACGCGCGGCGAGCAGATCCCGTGGTACACGTGGGACAACCGCACCGGCCGCGCCAAGGGCGGGATGTGGAACGAGGGCACGGCCTACGGCAACGTCGACAACGAGCTGATCTCTTCGACGATCCTCGCCGTGCAGTCGGCCGAGGGGATCGCGGGGAACGAGTACGAGGAGTTCGTCTGGCCCGACGAGGTGATCCGCTTCTACCTGCACGCCACCTACCCCACCGGCGACCACCTGATCGCCGAGGGGGACGACACCGGCCAGGTGCCGCTGAACCCCAAGGTGCGGGTCCCGCTCCTCTTCATGGTCCACCTGAGCGACAGCCAGTGGAAGAACTACGGGCAGTACTGGCTCAACAACAACGCGTCGCAGGACTACTACGACTACAAGCTCTACAACGAGTTCATCTGGTACGACGACCGACTCGGCCAGGTCGACTACCGCTCGGCACTCGCCGACAGCAACTTCTACTACCTCGAGGGCACGCAGATCCTGCTCTACCGGAGCGGGTGGGGACCGAACGACACCTGGGCCTCCTTCCGCGCCGGTGTCAACAACACCGACCACGGGCTGAACGGCTTCGGCAACTTCATCCTGTACCGTGGCGGCTACCTCGCCACCGACAAGGCCCCGGAGCTGGACGACCGCTTCCTCGAGAGCGACGTCCACCACAACTGCCTCTACATCCCCCTCGAGAGCGACCGCAAGCTCTTCTGGGGCGCATCGACGATAAAGCACCGCAGGGAGACGGGCAGCTACTACTACTTCGCCGCCGACCTCTCGGGCCCCTACCTCGCGCAGCCCGACTACCGCGACAACGTCGTCGAGCACAAGGAGCGCGAGTTCTTTTTGCTCACCGGGGAGGGATCGGTCGTCGTCATGGACCGCGGCCGCTCGTACGACGAGGGGCGGCAGAAGTACTTCCAGGTCTACACGCACACCACCGCCGTCCCCGACGGGCCCGACTACCGGATGACGAACGGCTCGGCCGACATGGTGATCCACACCGCCTGGCCGCAGGGGAGCGAGGTGACCCGCGGGATCGACACGTACGGGATGCCGCGCTTCCGCGCCTACGATCCCAGCCCCGACCGCACGGAGACCTTCCTGCACGTGATGAAGACGGCCGCGGCGGGCGGCCCGTTCACCTCGGTCGCGGTGACCCCCGGCCGTCCCGACCTGATGGTCGGCGCCGCATTCGGGAGCGACATCCCGCAGCTCGGCTACCTCGTCGCCTTCAGCAACGCGATCGACGGGGCGACGCCGGGCGATGCCGTAGACTTCACCTTCGCCCGCCCGTGGTCGACGCTGCGCCTCTACGCGATGAACCTCGCGCCGAACGCCACCTACTACGTCTCCCTTTCCACGACGGAGACGACGGCGACGGTCGGCTTCTCGCGGAGCTTCTCGGCGTCGGCGCAGCGGATGACGACGAACGAGGACGGGATCCTCTTCGCGCAGATCCCGCTCGGCGAGGCGCCGGCGCCCCCGGCGACCCCCGAGAAGAAGACGATCGACCAGTAGCGGGCGCGACAAAACGCATATTGTGACGCCCGCGGGGCCATGCGGCCCCGCGGGCGTTTTCATATGCGACCGAAAATGTCCTCCTGTACTCTGTTATCTCAGGAGCACGAGTTTCCTGGTGATTGTTTCTCGACCGTCGACCGTTATCCTGCAATAGTAGACGCCGCTCGTGACGAAGTTGTTGCTCGCATTCTTCCCGTTCCAAGTCACGGAATACGATCCGGGAGAAACGTGCTCATTGACCAGCGTTTTTATCAGCCGACCCTGGGTGTCGTAGATGCTGATATTCACCGGGGCTGCCTTCGGCAGTTCGTATTCGATGACCGTCGACGGATTGAACGGATTGGGGTATGGCCTGCCGAGCGCCAATGTCGTGGGTATCGGATTGGTCCCGGAATCGGGCGTCTTCAGCATCCCCGTGCAGTGCAGGATATAGCGCCGTTCATTTCCCTCGTTCGGGCCGTCGATCGAAAACGCCAGTGACACGGTCCCGGAGGCACGGATGTTCATGCTCTTCCGATGAAAGAGCGGCGCGGCGAATGAGAATCTCGCCGTGCTCTCCTCACCCTCGTTCGCTCTCCCGGCGTACCGGGCGAGGATATCCGGCGAAGCACCGTTCTCGGCGCCGGAATCCTGATCTGCGGCGACGTCGGCGACGATGAGCTCGATGGCGTCGAATGTGCAGTCCAGCTGCGCGGGCGCCTCGATCCCGATCTCGAATCTCGATTCATCAATGCTGATGCCGTCCGGGAGGAGGCAATAGGAATCGAACGACGATTCGTCTCCCTGGATCTCGATGCCGGGGAGCGGAATCCTTTTGTCGGTGCCATCGTCTCCGGAGAGGGAAATAACCGGACGGGGGTCGGGTTTCCCGGCGGGTATCTCCTCCACGATCTCGAACGTGCGCGAATAGCCGGTGACCAGGTTGTGAGCGAGATCCTGGACCTCGACGTGAATGCTGTAGGTATGATCCTCGTAGGGAGCGTTGATTCCCTCGGCCGTCCATTGCATCGATCCGGTCTTCAGGTCCGGCGTCTCGTACTGGTCGAATGTCGCCAGCGTCTGCGTCTCCGAATCGTGCTCGGACAGCTTGACCGTGACTTTCCACGGGCACCCGCTGCATGTCCAGTTGATCGTGACCGCATCACCGATCTCGTATATGTCGCTGTTCGCATCGAGGACGACATCGACGGAGTAATCGTTGTCGCACACCACGCTCCCGGCGATCCGCAGGGCGGGATCGCCGATGAAGATGTACGACCGCGCCGTCGACACGAGGGGCGGATACTGCTCCATCACCTGACGCTGCGCGTGCATGCAGGCATACCCCGTCGACGGGGCGCCACGGTTGTACAGGTAATCCATGAGACGGGTCGAGAGGTGGTAGTTGCCCACCTGGTGCGTGGCGCCGGTCGGGGCGAAGACGCCGATCACGCCACGGGTCGGGTGGAAGAGGAAATTCGGTATATATTTGCTCGCAGGATATTGGGAGAAGATATTTGCGGCTTCGCAGCAGGCAGTCACCATGAACGGATACGGGTGGTGATCGTCGAAATCGTCCAGATTGTTCCTGTAATTCCAGTTCACGAAATGAACATTGTTCGAATCAGTGCCATAACCGAACACGAGAGACTTGCCGGCGCCTATCTCCCTCGATGAGATCACCATTCGCGTGTCATAGTCATATGTCGCGAGGTTGCTGTCGGTCGCGCTGTAGTAATGCGTACTCAGCGACGGCGGGATGCTGCTGCACACTTCCGTCGCAAGGCTGTCGGCCAGCGCGCCCGAGCAATGATTGTCGTCAACCGCCCAGACGAAGCAGGAAACCGTATCGGCCCACGCTCCCGCCGGATTCGATTCGTACTCGATCACCTTCGAAACGTAGTTCACAACGTCGGAGACGGATCTGGCGGGAATGCGGCCGATCGCCAGGTCGCACAACCCGTCGTCGTCCACATCTCCCAGACCGACATCGGATTCGTACAGGTGCCAGTCGTTGTCGGTCGTCGGGCCGTCGTCGTACCCGTCGATCGGGATCACGGTCTCGCCGTCGCCGACGATCGTGACGTACTGCAGGCAATGTCCCGGCGATGACCAGGCGGCTTCGATGAAATCGTCGACGGACATGCCGTACGTGCCGACGATGAACTCCGTCGTGAATCCCTCCGCGTCCATCCCGTTCGATTCCCTCCAGGAGACAAGAGGTGCGATGGCGGCGGAAAAGGAATCCGGATAGATCGCGATCCAGTCGTGGAACACCGGGACAATCGACAGCGATTCGCGGCTCGGCGCATCGGAATGCGGCTGCCCTGCGGCGTATGAACCGGCGGGGGCAGGAGCGACGGGGATGATGGGCGTCTCGAGGGATCGCTCGTGCTGCTCGGGCGTCAACGCTTCAGTGACGGCCAGAACGCCCCGACGACCGTCCTCCTCGATCTCGATGATCCGGTAGATGTCGCCGACGTTGCCCTTCCTGTCCAGCCACCGATACCTCGCGCCGGTGGTTTTTCCTTTCGAATGAAGTACGGTGACGGGTCTGAATCGATCGGAGCCGGGACTGCGGCGATCGAATCTAAACATATCGCTGTTGGACTCTGATTCGGTTTCCAGCGTCAACATGATGCCGAGGTCCATTTCTATCGCGGAGAATGATTTGGCGAGGGCGAGGGGAATGTTTTTACCTGTAATTTCGTATGTATTGTTGACAACGAGCGATTCAGTCCACAGTCGACACGTCATTGTGAATTCAGGAATAGTTTGAAGTTGAGTGTACCGTGGATCCATGACGTGGTACTTGAAATTCGAACCGTCATCCTCAGCTTGCCAGCCATATGTGAGCATAATATGGGGATATAGTTCAAATTCCTCGTTCAATTCTGTGAGTATCATATACGGTCTTCCACAAACGCCGTAATCCATTATCGAGTCGGTATCGAGCGAACCGGTGCATACGCTTCCAAGAGACCAATATGTTGACAGAATCATGTCTACAGAGCCTTCATCACCGACTAATCCGTTTGTTCGATTGCACCATGGGTCTCCATCCGGCCCCCCTTGCCAACAATGATCATCATTGTCGGGATTGTTGTTACAACAGTCATAATCAGTTTGGTATTCGTCATCTTCCCCTTCATTCACAGTAACGACATACCCCTCCAGCTGATTGCTATAAACCATCACGCAACACTGCGATTCAATGCAAGCATCGAGCTCGATAAGACTCTGAATGCATGCGGCCCAGCATAGATTTGACGCGATCGCATCCGTAGGGCACGTGTCGACTTGTTTGTGTGGGGTTATATCTGCGATCTTGGCAACAATCTCCGCCGGGCATGCTGTCGGCAACGTATGAGCAAAAATCAGAAACCCGAGAACTTTCAATGTTCTTGTCATGTTACCTTCTTCCCGCGATGAACCGTTATTCCTCCTGCATTTCTTGCTGTTTCCGAATTTCTTTAACACGCTCGTAATGTTTCCGGTAGTATGGATGCTTCATGCGCATATCGAACTGTGCTCGTTTCTTTGCCAACCACTCGCGAGGGGTTGATTCTTCGAACCGTTCCTCCTGCGGAATCCATGTCAGCACAGTCTCAGGCATCCCGTTTCTGAGTATGTAGAACTCGTAATTTCCTTCTAAAGGACCACCGAGTATGCGTATTTCTTTCTCGCCGGTGTAGCGATCGTGAACTTGACCGAAATAATCATTGCACAACCTGCGACACATAAACGATGTGGTACCTTCACGCCATTCACCATCTAATTTTATAACTTCGATTGTTGCCATGAGGCACGAATCCGAATTTACAGCGAAAAGATATGCATCTCTGGGCCTGTAGAATGTTTCCAGCGACTGAGAAGGATCATATTCAGCATAATGACTAATCGCCATTTGAACTGGATTACCGAGCGTGCAGTTCAATGCTTCTTCATTCGAGCGGAAACCGTAATCGGAAGTCATCAAGACGGAAGTGGCCGTTCGTCGCCAGAATGTGTTCGCCGCATCCACCGCGTCGGGCGGTACCCAGTCGGGGATGTCGCCGGCGAGAATGCTCGTCGCGGCACACGAGAATACAATCAGCAGAAGAGCGAGCTGTTGAACCTGACGCATGGGACCCTCCCGATGCTCTGTGTTATGAATGTGTTGTAGCTAGGCATTGATACCCAATACCCTCATAAGAATGAGTGTACCTGTGTATTCATGTCAATGATGAATGTATTTACATATGTCATATTATATTTACAAATATGGCGCAATGAGCGTTGGCGGCATCAGTTGGCTCGAACTAGAAAATGTTGTTCAGCCACGAGACGCGGGGGGATCTTTCCCCGCGGGCAGCACCACCACGGGCAGTGGATGGTGTGGACGGCAGCTTCGAGCGCCTGCTCCACAATGTGCCGCACGCTGAGACACACCATCTCGCTGTGCGGTGCACCGCTCTCAGTCAGCAGGAGAACGAGACGTTGAACCTGACGAATGGGAGCCTCCCGATGCCTTGTAGATTGTACGCATTGTAACTCGAATCCCCATATAACAACAATCTTTGACTGATACAGATTGAAGATGCGTTACGCCCGATATAGGTTGCAACGAATAGCAAGTTTGCATGCGCGAGAATATATTTACATAACTCGCAACACGCATCGACAGCTGCAATTACCCAGCGGTAAATTATTATGAAAATTTGTGGAAATTTACGAACTCGGCCGGCAGATCAGGGATGAGTGAGATAACGCTGTGCGTTTCTCATTGAATACTTCCTATTATACTCAGCATTTCATCCGGATCCTCGTCGAGCAGGCAGATCCGTCCCCAGAGCTCGATGTCGACGAGGTTCCATCTCGCCTTCGCGTCGATCCCCGGGGCCGTGCCGACGAGCTCGTGGTCGTAGCCGACGGCCTCCTCGAGAAAGCCCCCCGAGAGGAAGCGCTCGAGCGGCCTGACCCACTCGTAGGGAACGGCGCCCCCCCACTTCCCGCGCTTCGCCAGGTCGCCGAGGAAGGGAACGGCCGCCTCGCGGACCACGCGCTTCGAGAACCCCCCGGAGACGCAGTGGGGCACGGCGAGGCTCGCGGCGAAGCGGACGACGTCGAGATCGAGGAAGGGATAGTAGAGAGCGACCTCCGCCGCCGAGGCGAACTCGTGGCGGCGGTTGAGCAGGTGCTGCTGGTAGTCGCAGAGGTTCTTGAGCATGAGCGCCTTGAGGGCCCGCTCGTCGCCCGAGGCGATGTCGGCGACGGCCCGCTCGATCCGGGCCGAGGCGGCGGCCCGCTCGAAATTCCCCATGCCGAGCGCGGCGAGGGCCGCCGGGGCGTTGCGCGTGCGCAGCTCGATCTCGAGCGCGAACCGGTCGCGGCCGGCGGCGCCGAGGACGCGGCGCAGGCGCTTGCCGAGCGGACGCATCCATCGGGCGAGCTTGAGGTAGCGGGCGAGCGGCAGGACGTTGGAAAAGCCCCCGAAGAGGAGATCGCTCCCCGCCCCGATCACGAGGTGCGGACGGCCGAGGCGCGCGGCGACCGCGGCGGCGGCGGCGAGGCGCGGCGTGTTCGGGTGGGCGAGCGGGCGGCCGAGCTGTTCGTACGAGCGCATGAGCAGCGGGTAGTAGTCCTCGCGCGAGAGGGGCGCGAGGTGCAGGTCGAGCCCGAGGCGGCGCGCCGTCTCGCCGGCGGGCCCGCCCTCGGCGTAGCGCCCCGCATCGAGGTCGGCGCAGAAGAGCGGCGCGGAGAGCCCCGTCTCCTTCATCACGCCGGCGAGATAGGAGCAGTCGATGCCGCCCCCGCAGAGGATTCCCGTCTCCCCGGCGCCGCCGGCGCCGAGCACCCGGCGCGACGCGGCCGAGAGGAGGCCGGTGAGTTCGCCCGGCGCGTCGATCCCGCGGCTCAGCTCGTAGGCGGAGAGGTCGAAGAGCGACTCGTAGTCGAACCAGCGGCCCGTGTCGATCTCCCCCGATTCGGCGTCCGTCTGGAGCCACGTGCCGTAGCGGAGCAGGCGGATCTCCTCGTAGAAGGTGCCGTTGCCGTAGACGGCGTCGAAGAAGAGGTAATCGGTCATCGTGGCGAAGTCGATCGTCAGCGTGTCGAGCAGCTCCCTGAGCGGCGGCAGCGAGGAGCAGATCGCCACCCAGCGGTCCCCCGCCACGAAGTAGAGGGGAAAGCAGCCGCTGCGATCGGTGGCCGCGTAGAGTCGGCCGCCCGGGGCATCCCAGACGACGATCGAGGACATCCCGGGAAGCTCGCCGGGAAACGTTCTCCCCCGCTCGCGCAGGAGGGCGACGAGCGAGGCGGCCGTCGACTCGCCGGCGGGCCGGCCGAGCGCGGCCAGCCGCCCGTCGAGATCGGGCAGGAAGCCGGTCCAGAGGGCGAAGGAGCCGTCGGGAAGGGCGCCCCCTCCTCCCTCGTACGGGCCGCTTTGGAGGCAGGCAGCCGCGGGGCCCGCGGCGAAGACCGGCGCCCCGGCTCCGGGGCCGGCGGCGGCGGGAACCGCAGCGGCGCCGACGGCGGGATCGCAGTCGTTCATCATCGCGTCGACGAGGGCGCGCGGCTCGGTGCGGCCGTCCCGGCAGATACACGCGGCGATCCTGTTCATGTCGTCGTCTCCCTCCGTCCGGCCCGGCGCCGGCTTCGACCATCCCTCCCCGCGTCTCCGGCGGCCGGCCGCCGCCGGGGGCGGCATCTCAGCGGCCCGCCGCGAGGATCTCCCGGTACATCGTTTCGTAGGCGGCCGTCATCCCCTCGAGCGAGAAGAGGCGCCGCGCGCGCTCTCGGGCCGCCGCCGCCATCAGGCGGAAGGGGGCGGGGTCGTCGAGAAAGCGCCCGATCGCCCCGGCCAGCGCGTCGGCGTCGCCGACCGGCACGAAGGTGCCCGTCTCGCCGCCGGCGATCGCCTCGGGCGTGCCCCCGACCGGCGTGGCGACGATCGGCACGCCGGCCGCCATCGCCTCGAGGATCGTCAGCGACAGCCCCTCGCGGATCGAGGGCTGCAGGAAGAGGTCCATCGCGCGCAGCCACGAGCGCACCTTTTCGCTGAACCCCGGCATCACGAGGCGGTCGCCGAGCGCCAGTCCGGCGGCGAGCGTCTCGATCGCCGCGCGCTCGGGCCCGTCGCCGACGAAACAGAGGCGCGCGCCAGGGCGCCCGGCCGCGGCCGCGGCGAAGGCGCGGAGCATCGTCGCGTGGTCCTTCACCGGGTCGAGCCGCGAGACGGCGCCGACGATGACCGCGTCGCCGGGAAGGCCGAGCTCGCGGCGCGCCGCCGACTTCGCCGCCGCGGCCGAGGCGGGGTCCGACCCCGGGTCGAGGGCGGCCGTGTCGATCCCGTTGTAGACGACGGCGATCCGGCCGCGGTCGATCCCGCTCTGCGCGGCGAGCTCGTCGGCCGTCTCGCCGGAGACGGCGACGATGCGCGCGGAGAGCTCGTAGAGACGGCGGCGGAGCGTGGCGCCGAGACGCCCGGGGCTGACCGCGCGGCCGTGCTTCGTGTGGACGACCGGTATCCCGAGCATGCCGGCCGCCGGGGCGGCGTGGAGATGCGAGAGGAAATTGTGCGTGTGGACGATCGCGGGGCCGGCGGCGGCGAGCGCCTGCCGGAGCCTGATCATCGGCGTGAGCCAGCGCACGCCGCCGAGCCCGATCTCCTGCCAGTCGAGCTCGCGCGCGGCCGCCTCCTCCTCGAGGGGGCCGCCCCCCGCCATGCAGTAGATCGAGGGCTCGACCAGGCCGCCCGCCCGCTGCGCGGCCGCGAGGGCGAGCGCCATCTTCTCCGCCCCGCCGAACTCGAGCGAGCGGATGACGTGCGCGACCCGTATCGGCCGGTCTCCGCCGGTCATTTCGTTGTCCTTTCGTTGCCCGCGCCGGCGCCCGGGTTGTCGCCGCCGCGCGGATCGCCGCCGGATGCGCCGCCGCCCGCGCCGCCGTCGATCTCCGAGATGAAGAAGGCCATCTTCCCCGCCGGCGTGAGCGGGATGTCGTCGACGAAGGAGACGGCGACGGCCACTCCCTCCTCGGACAGCTCGGCGAGGGCCGCCTCGATCCCCTGCCCCACGATCTCCTCGGGCACGGTGCCGTCACCGATCGCCTTGACGTCGATGCGGTCCAGCGCGCGCTGGATCACCTGGAAGCGGAAGAGCCCGGTCACGTATTTCAACCGCCAGTGGAAATACATCCCGTGGAACTCGCGCCCGGCCGGGGTGCGCAGGATCTCGAAGGTGCGCCCCGTGACGGCGTCGAGCACGGGGAAGACGCGCCCGCACGAGCAGGGGCGCTCGCCCATCACGCCGCGGTCGCCGATCCGGTAGCGGATGAAGGGCATGAGCCGGTTGTTGAGATCGGTGATGACGAGCTCGCCCTCCTCGCCGGCGACCGGCTCGCCCGCCTCGTTCACCACCTCCACCCAGAGGTTGTCGGCGTTGATGTGCAGCCCCTCGCGGCGCGTGCACTCGCAGGCGATGTTCGAGAACTCGCTGCTCCCGTACCGGTTGTAGACGGGGCAGCGGAAAGCCTCCTCGACGAGCTCCCGCTGGTGGTCCATGAGCCGCTCGGCCCCGATCACGATCCCGTCGAGGCGGGGCGGCTCGAGGCCGCGGGCGAGGATCGCCTTGCCCATGAGGTAGACGACGTTGACGAAGGTCTCGAGGAACCGCGTGCGGTTCCGGCGGATCCGCGCCACGTAGCCGGCGAGGCTCTCCTCGTCCACCCGGAAGGCCGAGAGGAAACGGTAGTTCTGGAACCGCCACCAGAGGTTTTCCTTGAGGGCGGCCAGGGGCGAGCGGTCGAGGCGGTGGCTCCAGACGATCGTTGTCGGGGTGCCGATCGGCTTGCCGATCCAGTCCTCGCTGCGGAGCTTCGTCGCCGCGCGGATCGCCTCCTGTCCGGGCGAGATATGGATCGCCAGGGGCACGCCCGTCGTCCCGCTCGTGTGCTTGCGGAAGGTGCGCCGCCCGGCGTACGCGGTGGAGAGGATTGCGTCGCCGGCCCGGCGGACGCTGTCCTTGTCCGTCATGAATCCCGCCTCGCGCAGAACGGCCACGTCCCGCACGTCCGCGGGGTCGACGCCGCGCGCGGCGAGCAGGTCGCGATGGAAGGGGGAATGGGCGGCCGCGTAGCGGACCGTCTCGGCGAGCTTGCGGCGGCGTAACCGGTCGAGCTCCGCGGGGTCCATCCGGGCGTTCGCGGCGAGGCGGCGGTAGGTCGGCCACGTCCGGCGGCGCCGGACGACCGTGTCGTAGAAGGGGAAGATGACGTCCCTGTAGAGCCGTTCGTACATCGCCGGGCCGACGCCTCTCGTGAGATCGAACGCGCCGCCGGTACGGACCGGCCCGTGCGCGCGTAACTTTTGCTCGATAGTAGATTTGTGCGGCCCGGTGAATCAAGGAGAAAAACGGCCCCGGCGTGGCCGGGACGCCCGCTGGCACATTCGTTGCGTTTCATCCGTGTGCGAGCGGTGCCCCGGACGACAGGGAACCGCCGGAAACGATTGGGAATCATGCGGTACCGGGCCCGCCGAAAAACAGGTTGCGCGATGCATCGAAAAACTCCATCATTCCTCCAACTGGACAGGGTTGAGGTACAGTCGATGATGTTTTTTCCGCGACGCTGGCTCGCAGCACTCGCGATAGTCATATCCACAGGCGTTCTGTCTCCGGCTTCGTCGGCCGCCGCCGACGGCCCCGGCACGACCGGCGCGAGCTACCTCGTGCTGCCCGTCGGAGCGGCGTCGATCGCCATGGGCGAAGCGGGCGCGGTGCCCCTGAACGACCCGTTCGGCTGGCTGCGGAACCCCGGGATGATCGCGCTCGGGCAGGCGGCCGGCATCGGCGTCTTCCATTCCTCCTACGCCCTCGACACCTACTACGACAACGCGTTCTACCGCCACCCGCTCCCGCGCGGGATGGCCCTCGCCGCCGGCGCCACCGTGATGACGAGCGCCGACGTGAAGGGCTACGACGCCTCGGGGCTCCCGACCGGCGATATCGACAACGGCAACGTCTCCGGGATCGTCGGCGTCGGCTGGGCGCCGATCGAGGGACTCGGCATCGGCCTCAACGTGAAGTACTTCCAGGAGCGGATCGACGAGTGGACCGCGCGGGGCGTCGGCCTCGACATGGGGGCCGTCTTCCAACTGCCCTTCCCCGACATCGCCGTCGGCGCGACGGTGACCGACATCGGCCCCGCCGTCACCTTCATCGAGCGCGAGGAGGAGCTGCCCACGACGGCGCGGATCGGCGCCTCGTGGCGCACGCCCGTCTTCTTCCGCCTCGCCACGCTGCGGCTCGCCGTCGAGATGGTCAAGCCGCGGCGCGAGGACGCCTTCGCCGCCTTCGGCGCCGAGGCGGCCTTCCAGGGAATCCTCTTCCTCCGCGCCGGCTACGTGAACGACGACTTCCGCGCCGACGACGGCTTCACGGCGGGGGGCGGGCTGCGCGTCATGGAGCGGCTCGCGATCGATTACGCGTACACGCCCTACGGGGATCTCGGCAACTTCCACCGCGTGTCGGTCTTCTTCGGCACCGGCCGGTAGACCGCACATCGAGCAGATGGACACTGGCGACACCCTCCGGATCACCTCCGCGCAGAACGAGCGCCTCAAGGCCGCGGCCGCGCTGCGCAAGCGCCGCGAGCGCGACCGCACCGGCCTGACCCTCGTCGAGGGGTACCGCGAGATCGAGCGCGCCGTCCGCGCGGGCGTGGGGATCGTGGAGATCTTCCTCGGCCCCGGCGCCGACGAGGATGCGGCGGTCGCCTCGCTCGCCTCGCGCCTCGCCGCGGCGGGGGCGCCGACCTGCGCCGTCGCCTCACGCGCCTGGGACAAGCTCGCCGTGCGCGAGGGGACCGTGCCGATCGTCGTCGTGGCCCGCGTCCCCGAGCGGGGGCTCGGCACCCTGTCGGACGCGGCCGGGCCGGGCGAAACGCCCCTCTACCTCGTCGCCGACCGCGTCGAGAAGCCGGGGAACGTCGGCGCGATCCTGCGCTCGGCCGACGGGGCCGGCATCACCGGGCTCGTCGTCTCCGACGGCGCCACCGACCTCTTCAACCCCAACGTCGTCCGGGCGAGCATCGGCACCGTCTTCACCGTGCCGGCGGCCGCCTGCACGGCGACCGATGCGATCGGCTGGCTGCGCTCGCGCGGCGCGCGGATCGTCGTGGCCGCCCTCGCGGGAGGCGCCGTGCCGTACTCGGCGGTCGACTACACGGGACCGACGGCGATCGTGGTGGGAAGCGAGGAGACGGGGGTCGGGCCGGACTGGCTCCACGCGGCCGACGAGATCGTCCGCATCCCGATGCGCGGCGCGGCCGACTCGCTCAACGTCTCGATCTCCGCCGCGGTCCTCCTCTTCGAGGCCCGCAGGCAGCGGGGGCAGCGCGCCGATTGAACCTCGCCCGGCTATGTTCTGAACGGCGCGATGAAGGCGGACATGATCTCCATCCTGGCCCGCACGCCCCGATCGCTCTTCACGACCAGTCCCATGTCGATCAGTGCAGTGATATCCCGCTGCACCGTCTTGTCGGTCTTCCCGGCATACGCCTCGGCGATCCGTGGAGTGACGTATCGGATCTTCGCGACCGGGACCGGTTCCCGTTCGCCGGACAGATCGAGCACCAGCCATTTTCGCCGCAAGTCGGGCTTGCCGGTCTTGTCCTGGAATCGGTCACGAACGTAATTCTTCCAGTGAACGGCGATCTGCTGATTCTTGATGATCTCGATCTGTTCCTTCAGGCCGTCGACGAATCCGTTCAGGGCGTATTCGACGAACGAGAAGACGTTCTCGCCGGCCTTGTGGGCCAGGTCGAGCCGGCGGTAGTACTCCGATCTCGTCTGGTTGTAGTGGTTGCTCAGGAGGTGGGCCGCCGTTGCCGGCACCCCGACCGACAGGAGCAGGTGGAACTCGACGAGTCGCGCGGTACGGCCGTTGCCGTCGCCGAACGGATGGATCCAGGCGATGTAGAGATGCGCCAGGATGGCCTTGAGGATGCCGAAGGCCATCCTGTATGCGGGCGGCGCCTCCAGTTCCCCGTTGATCCAGTCGCAGAGCCGCGACAGCAGGTACTCGCAATCCTCGGCGGGCGCTCCGCGGTATCCGCCGACGACGACGCTGCGCGTCCGGATCTCGCCCGGGACGATGCCTTCACCGAGTGGAAGCTTCCGGAGCACGAGCCTGTTGTACTGCTTGATGTCATCAACACTCAACCCGATAGAGGTCGCCTCCAGAATACGCTGCCCGGTCATTTTGCACGCCTCGATGATGTTGTCTATCTCCTGCCGGAGATATTCCTTCGAGGGGGGCAGCTCCAGCGTACCTTCGAGATGCCTGAGCGCATCCTCCTCGGTGAGGGTGTTTCCCTCGATCGCCGTCGTCGCGATCACGCCCTTGGCGAGATATATTCCGTAGAAATGCTTCGCGACCTCGGGAAGCATCGGCACCCGAACGAAATGATTGCACTTGGACTGGGCTTCACCGAGGAGGAGCCAGTGGACATACGAAGCCTTCCTCGTATCGTACGTGAAATCTATCCAAGGATGTGTCCGTTTGTATGTCCGCATTATTGTCCATCCTCTCTATTTGCTATCAATCAATATATCATACATTTAATAGAATATTCATCTCTTTTGCGCCTGTCAACACTCAATTCGTGGCATCAATAATGTCCATAATGTTTTCCATAGCAATGTCCACGCCGATACATAGGACCGGGGGCGGCGAACCGTGACCGGCCGCCGTCGATCCGTCGGATCGCCGGAGCCCGCTCCACCTCCTTCTCCCTTGTCCCGCTCCACCCGTTTCCGGTATACTCGTCTTTCCTCTCGCCAAGGGAGAACGCCATGAACAACGACAACATCTTCGCCCGGCGCAGCATCCGCCGCTACACGAGCGAGCCGGTCGCCGAGGAGCGGATCCGCGCGCTCCTCGATGCGGCGATGGCCGCGCCGTCGGCCAACAACCTCAAGCCGTGGCACTTCGTCGTCGTGACCGAACGCCGGATGCTCGACGCGCTCTCCGAGGCCCACCCCTACGCGGCGATGCTCCGCGAGGCCACGGCCGCCGTCGCCGTCATCGGCGACCCGGGGATCTCGGAAGGCTACTGGGAGCAGGACTGCGCGGCCGCCACGGAGAACCTCCTCGTCGCGGCCGCCGGGCTCGGGCTCGGCACCTGCTGGCTCGGCGTCCACCCGCGCGAGGACCGCGTGAAGAAGATCGGCGAACTCCTCGGCGTGCCGGCGGACAAGAAGACGCTCGCCCTCGTCGCCGTCGGGCACCCGTCCGAGTCGAAGGAGCCGCGCACGCAGTACGACGCCGGGCGCGACCACCGCGAGCGCTGGTAGCGCGGCCGGCCGGCCCGTCCCCCGCACACGGGAGGACCGATGCTGAGGATCGTCGACAGCGAAAAACGGATCGCCGAGGGCCACGCGCTGCTTCGCGGCCGGCTCGCCACGCTCCGCGGCCGCCGGCACCTCATCCCGGTCGGCCACCAGGGGGGCGGCCGCGAGATATCCGTCACCTGGATCGACCGCTACCGCTTCTGGTACGCCCTCGGCGAGCCCGGCTGGAACGCCTTCGGCGTGATCCGGCCCGACCCGCGCCTCTCCAACGCGATCACCTGCGAGATCAACTTCCCCGCGAAGGGGATCAACCGCCATCTCGGCGGCGCCTTCGCCGAGGACGGGCGAGGCGGCCTCTACGTCGTCCACCGCGGCACGATCGGCGGGGGCCGCCGGAACATCGGCAAGACCGGCCTCGCCGACTCGTTCACCGGACGCACCGTCGAGGTGGATGACGGCGGCAAGCGCTCGTTCGTCTTCCCCGTCTGCGACCTCCGCTCGAAGCGCCTCCCGGCCGACCTCGGCTTCTTCGTGTGGGAGGTGGCCCGCTACAAGGACGAGGCGGTCGGGGGCGGCCTCGACCGCGAGCTCCCGCAGCTCCGCTCGTACGTCGTCCCGCCGCTCAGGGGGCTGCGCGTCAAGCGCGAGCAGAACGACTTCACCGCGGCGATCGACGACGGCTACGTGGTCAACACGCTGGCCAACACGCTCGGCGGGCGGGGGCTGGACGTCGACCGCGACCGCCGCCGCGATCTCTACGTCCGCACGCCGCGGGGCCGCATCTCCGTGCTTTTCGCCGTCGAGCGATCCCTCGCCGAGCGCGACCTCCAGGCCGCCGTCGGGCGCCTCGTGCTCGACGCCGGCGGCCGCCAGGCGCGCCTCGTCCTCGTTTTGCCCGCCCCGCCGCGCGAGCCGCTCTTCGCGGCGATCCGCGACGCGGGGGTGCGGATCGTCACCTGGCGTTTCCGCGCCGGCGCCGTGGAGCTGGACGGCCTCGCCGCCGCTCTCGCCTGATCGGCGCGCCCAGCGCGACCGGCCGCGGCGCCGGCCGCTCGCCCCGGCGCGGCCCTCGCCCCGCCGATCCGGCCCCTTTTTCGGTTGCCCGCCCCGAATCCGCGTGATAGATTGACACTCGTTCCGTCAGCCCCGAAGCCACGGTTGTTTCAGGAGGACCGATCCGATGGCAGACCAGCCGGCCGAGACGACGAAAAACGCGAGCGGCGCGACGACACTTCCCGCCTTGTTCGACGAGGCGATCCGCGCGCACGGCGCCCGCGTCGCGATGAAATGCCGCTACCCGTGGGGGTACCAGAACATCACCTTCCCCGAGCTCGGCAAGCTCGTCTCCTATCTCGGCACCGGCCTCATCGCCCACGGCCTCGGCGAGCGCGACCGCGTGGCGCTCCTCGCGGAGAACAGCCCCGAGTGGACGATCGTCTACGCCGCGGTCGCCTCCTGCCGCGCGACGATCGTGCCCCTCGACTACCAGCTCCGCGAGAACGAGGTGCGCCATCTCCTGATGCACTCGGGGGCGCGGTTCCTCGTGACGACCGAGAAGATCTACAACGAGCGGATCGCCGACCTCCATCTCGGCGGCGTCACGGTCGTCGTGATCGCCGAGGGCGAGAGCGAGCTCGGCGTGCCGACGCTCGGCCAGGTCATGGCCGAGGGCAAGGAGAAGGTGAACGGCGGTGACGGCTCCTTCGTCCGCCGCAAGGACGCCGTCTCGCCGGAGGACATCGCGGCCATCTGCTACACATCGGGCACGACGGGCACCCCGAAGGGGGCAATGCTCCTCCACCGCAACATCACGGCGAACGTCCGGCAGATCCTCGCGCGGCTCGATTTCGCCGAGACCGACGTCTTCCTCTCGCTTCTGCCGCTCCACCACACCTTCGCCACCACGTGCAACTTCCTCGCGCCCGTGGCCGCGGGATGCACGATCGTCTTCGGACGGTCGATCAAGCAGCGCGACATCCGCGAGGACATCGAGCGCGAGGGCGTGACGATCCTGATCGGCGTGCCCCTGCTCTTCCAGCACATGGCGAAGGCGCTCCCCAAGGCCGCCCCGCGTCCCGTGAAGCAGAAGAAGGAGGGCGGCAACCCCGTCTCGCGCTTCTTCGGCGGGATCGCCAGCGGGATCAGGCGGCTCTTCGGCATCGGCGGCGGACCCTCGCGCGCGGCCAGGCAGGTCGTCGCGGCGGGGCCCTTCGGCCGCCTCAAGTACATGGTGAGCGGCGCGGCGGCGCTTCGCCCCGACATCGAGGACGCCTTCCTCGCCCTCGACATCCCGATGCTGCAGGGCTACGGCCTCACCGAGGCCTCGCCGGTCATCTCGGTGAACCTCCCCGGCAAGGCCAGGAGCGGCACGGTGGGCCCGCCCCTTCCCGGCATCGAGGCGAAGATCGTCTCTCCCGACGACGAGGGTGTCGGCGAGCTCTGCATCCGCGGCGACAACGTGATGCAGGGCTACTACAACAACCCGCAGGCGACGGCCGAGGTGCTCTCGGGCGGCTGGCTCCGCACGGGCGACCTCGGGCGGATCGACGAGGCCGGCTACATCACGATCGCCGGCCGCAAGAAATCGGTGATCGTCTCGGCCGGCGGGAAGAACATCCACCCCGCCGAGATCGAGGCCCTCATCGAGGAGAGCCCCTACGTGATCGAGTCGCTCGTCATGGGGATCGACGACCGCAAGGGCAACGTCCGCCTCGGCGCCGTCGTCGTCCCCGACTACGACGCGCTCTCCAACGACGACGAGTTCGGCGACGACCTCACCGAGGACACGATCCGCCAGACGATCGCCGCCGAGATCAAGCGTCTCTGCGAGGGGCTTCCCGACTACAAGCGGGTTCTCGAGTTCCAGATCCGCGACCACGAGCTGCCGCGGACGACCACGCGCAAGATCAAGCGCCACCTGGTCAAATGGGTCGAGGAAGCATAAGCGTCTCCCCCGGCGGCGGGGGAGCGTCACGATCGACATGCGAGCCGGGCGGCTCGCTCGCGGGCGACGGCCTCGGCCGGCCTCCCGCGCGCCCGGCTGATTTCCTCTTCCTCCTGCGCCCGATGATCTTGATCCCCGTCTGGACCTTCTTCCTGCTCGGCGCGAAGCACGGCGGTGCCGGCGCGTGGGCAACCGCCCCGATCCTGCGCCTCCTCGCCGGGCTCGTCTCGATCACCGCCGCGATCGGCGCGGTCTACGTCGTCAACCAGATCGCCGACCGGGAATCGGACCTCCGGAACGACAAGCTCTTCCTCATCCCGCGCGGGATCGTTCCGATGCGCGCCGCGTGGATCGAGACGGCCGTGCTCGCGGCCCTGTCGATCGCCCTCGGCGCCGTCTTCCTGCCGTGGGGGTTCACCGCGCTCATGATCGGGGGGATGGCCCTCGGCGCGGCCTACTCGCTCGAGCCCGTGCGTCTCAAGCGCCGGGCCTTCTGGGACGTGGCGGCGAACGCCCTCTGGAACGGGCTGATGAACACGCTGGCCGGGTGGATCGCCGCGGGGGGCTCGCTCGAACGCTGGCCGCTCCTCCTTCCCTACCCGCTGGCCGTGGCCGCCGTGCACCTCGCGACGACCCTCGCCGACATCGAGGGGGACCGCGCCTGCGGCTTCAACACGAGCGGGATGGAGCTGGGGGTGGGGTTCGGGCTCGGCCTCTCGACCGCCCTCATGACGGCCTCGGCCGTCGTCGCCTACCTCGTGGGCAACAATTTCGCGATGGGAGCGGCCCTCTTCTCGCTCCTCGTCTTCGTCAACGCCTCGCGCCACGGCAGCGGCGACGACGCGGCCCGCGTCCTCCTGCCGGCCAAGGGAGCGACGGCCCTCTTCGCCCTGGCCGCCTGCGTGGCCTTCCCCCTCTTCCTCCCGGCGCTCGCGATCGTCGTGTGGCTCACGCGGGTGTACTACCGGCGGCGGTTCGGGATCGCGTACCCGTCCTTCTGATCTTCGGGAATATCGGCGCGGTCGGCCGGCTCGCCCCAGGAGCGCGGACGCTCGTCAGTGCCCGACGAGCACCACCTTGAAGTTGCCCCGGCTCTGGTCGTACTCGAGTTCGAGGTAGCCGCGCTCCTGCATCTCCTCGAGCATCTCGTTGAACCCGCTGAACCCGTAGTGCTTCTCCCGGAAACCGGGATGGACGCGCCGGACGGTCTGCTTGACGAGCGAGCCCCAGAGGGGATCGTAGTCGTCCTGCAGGGAACGGATGACCTCGAGGATCTTGTTGAAGACGTCGGCGTGCTCGCCGTTCTCCGGGGCAATGGCCTCGGCCGGTGCGCCGGCGGCATCCGCCGGGGGGGCCGCGTCGGAGGCGGGGGCGGATTTCGTCTTGGCCTTGGTCTTGCGCTGGCGGGTGGCCCGGGGCTTCGCGGCCCTGTCGGCGGGCTTGCCCTGCGCGGCCGAGCGCGGCTGCGCGCGCAGCTCGCGGACGAGGTCGTCGTAGTAGATGAACTCGTCGCAGTTGTTGACGAGGAGCTGCGAGGTGGAGGAGCGGATCCCGCAGCCGATCACCCGCTTGTTGTTCTCCTTGAGCTTGGCGACGAGCGGCGAGAAATCGCTGTCCCCCGAGACGAGGGCGAAGATGTCGATGTTGCCCTTGATGTGGCAGAGGTCGATGGCGTCGACGACCATCCGGATGTCGGCGGAGTTCTTGCCGCTCATCTTGCTCTGGGGGATGTCGATCAGCTCGACCCCCTCGGCGTGGAACTCCTTCATCTCGCCGCGGTACTTCATCCAGTCGCTGTAGGCCCGCTTGTAGACGACCCGTCCCTTGCCGAGGAGGCGCTTCAGGACGAGATCGATCTTGAACGTGTTCGCCCCCTTCAGGCTCTGGACGCCGATGGCGAGGTTCTCGAAATCGATGAAGACGGCGATAGACGGTTCGTTCATGTCAGCCTCCACGGCCATGCGGGCACTCCTCCCGGATACGATGCATCCCCTCGGTTCGATATGTTTACAGGGACAGAGTCGGGCAGAAAGGGGGAAAAGTCAAGGGTGACATGGAAAAAGCAATCGACTCAATCGCAGTAGTATTAGAAAACTGCCTCGCCAGACGTAATCTACATCGAAATCTTACAGAAATCTGGTTCCGGCCTGACGGTAAGTACAGCGGCCAATGGGGGAATAAACAATTGTGGGATAGTCAATTATCACAATCTTAGAGTCTGGGTTGTCTAGGCACTCTCAAGAGGCTCGCGATAAGCATTGAGAGCGCCCAGCAGACTCATTCCTTCTCGAATCCCTGGGAGGTGAACTTCAACGTCCGACTATTCTCAGTAACCGTTCGGACAATCTGATCCGATGCACCGCTGGTGAGTGTGGCCTCAATCTCCAGCGTTACCGTGACCTCAGCCCCCACTTGGCCGGCCAGGTGAGAAATCACCTCGTCGGCAATGCGGCTCGCGTCGAGACCGACGCGAGTAGAGTCGAGTTGGATCGTGCCGTGGAATCTACGAGGAAGCTGGGGTTCAGCCGGAACAGCATTGCCGCCATTGCCTCCGTCCACCGACCCGCCAGGGCTCCCATTACCGGTGGAGCCTCCAGTCGGCATCCCCTCCGTTGCGCCAGGATTCGACGAGGGCACTTCAGCGTCCAACTGCTTCTTTGCAACGTTCGGCTTGACCAACATGCCTCCGCTGTCGATCGACAGGTTGACGACTTGTCCGCCCTGCAGCCCTGGATACCTGGCTGAGGACTCGTCATGGCCTTGTGCGTATGCAAATGTATCCGATTGCCAGGTCAACAGAGCGATGCCGTCCCGAATTGCCTGCACAAGAACTTCGGGACCTGCCAGGCGCGGCAGGTAAAGGTAGCGAGCGAAATCGTCCACCAGCTGCTTCACTTCGACATGGTCTCCACGCCACAGAGGGACGTCGTCGAGGTGCTTGCGCAGAATCGTCGAGCCGAGCGAAGCGACGAGCAATTCGTCTCTTCGGAGGCGCTTGCTGGCCCGCGCCGCCAACGCGTCGCCGCCCGACAATCGAATCGCTTCCCAAGTGATCGGGGCTTGCGGATTGGCTTGCTCCGGAACCAGGACCCACTGGTAGGTCTCGGGGAGCCGAGCCGTCACCACGCTGTCGGCCGCCTGTTTCTGGGTTTCGGCTTGCCGTACCTGGTGTGGGTCGAGGTTCAACGTGTCTGTTTCCGCGACAATGGATTTCCAAGCCAGGTACCGGCGCACGGCCTCGTCCAGGTCCTGCAGGCGGACCTTGTCGGCCGCCAGGAAAACCAATGTGTTTCGGTACAAACGCAGGGTTTTGCCGCGCGACTCGAGAATCGCCTTGGCCGCTGTCTCGGCCGAGTTACCCGGTTCTTTGGTGTAGGGGAAGTCCGCAGGCAGCACGACCAGGCGGGCGTCCAGATCGTCCGGCACGTCCGCACCCGTCCGCGGCAATGGATGAATGCGGGAGAAGTCTCCGGATTTGCACAGATCGGCTCGGAGTCGCTCGTCGAGTTCCTGGGCGATCTTGTCCAGGTCGCGCTTAAACTGTTCGGTACGATCCTCGGCCAGCTTGGTCACCGTCGGCTGGGTGGCGTACCAGAACCGTGGCCCGTCCTGGTAGAGGTAGGTCGCCGAGGCGGCCAGTCGCCTGAGCGCATCTCCGAACACCGCGGGCGATTCGCCGGGCATGACGCAACCGAGCTTCACATGACGGTCCTCGATTCCACGGTGCGCCGCAGCGGCAGTCGGCGCTGAACCGAGATAGATCGTACGAGCAACCCGCCTTGTGGCGTGCAGCTTGCCCAAGTTGGGTTGTTCGGCGTCGATCTTCAGCGGCAGCGAACTTGAACCGTCCACGTCTTTCTCGATGATCGGCGCCCAGTTGTCGGAGAGATAGCGCGTCAGTTCAGATTGCACCCGCGCATCGTCGATCGGCACCGTCGAGGGCAGGATCAGCGGGTTGCGGTCCCCCTTCTCCCACAAGCTGTGGATCACCGCGGCCATCAGGCGCAGTACGCCGCGCGTGCGCTGGAACTTCACGAGGGTGGACCAGTCAGCGTAGAGGCGGTCGAAGATCTCCGGGTGGATCGGGAACGCGGCCTGGATACGCTTCTCGTATTCGCCAGTCCGGCACTCCGGAGGAAATTCCGCGCTTTGAGCTCGATACAGGTCGGCAAAGGCGCGCGCCGTCACGTCACGCTGCTTGTACTGCTCCCCCGGAATCGGCTCGAAGAGGCGACGGCGGACAATCTCGAAACCCTCTTCGGCCGTTGCAGGCCGCCAAGACGACTCCACGCGACCGACTACGTTACGCAGTCGTTCCAGCGCCTCTCGCCCGCGTACACCACCAACTTCCACGTCATCAGCCTGCATGTGAGGAGACCCTGTTGTGTCCGAAGCAGGCAATGAGATCACGAGCAAGCAGTTGCCGGCGAGCTTGGCCGATTCGGTCAACGCCTGGGCAAACGTGAACTGGGTCTCGAAACCACCAGCCGGCAGATCGCTCTGTTCGTGCAGCTGACGGGCGTACGCAACCCACTCGTCAATTAGGATCAGGCAGGGACCATATTCCTTGAACAGCTCCCGCAGGACATCGCCAGGGTTAGTCGCCTTCTCGTCGTCGGCCTGGACGCGCACAAAGGCCTTCTTGCCGCCGAGCTGCCACGCCAGCTCACCCCACAGGGTCCGCACGACAGTACCGTCCGGCTTCGTAACCGGATTCCCCGGAGAAATCTTGTTCCCCACCAGCACCACGCGTTTGGCCGTTGGGAGGGATTTCACGCCCGCCTCGGCCAGTACGGCATCCACGCCTGCTAGCTCGCTCGGGTTCATGCCGGAGAACAGGTGATACAGGGCGAGCATCGAGTGGGTCTTGCCGCCGCCGAAGTTGGTCTGAAGCTGAACAACCGGATCTCCACCCTTACCCGAAAGGCGCTGGACCCCGCCGACCAGCAGATTCTTCAGGCTCTCCGTCAGATATGTGCGCCGGAAAAACTCCTGCGGCTTCTTGTACTCGTCTGACCCCTCGCCCAGGTGCACCTGCCAGAGGTCGGCGGCGAATTCAGCCTGCTGATAGTGGCCGCTCGCCACATCGGGATGAGGGGTGACGATCTCTCGCCAGGGCTTGAGCGTGCCTGTCGCGGCCGCTTCGATGAGCGAGCCGCCGGCCTTGCGCTTCTCGCTGCGCACCTGTTCGTCGAAGGTTAGGCGGCGCAGCTCCATCTTCATTTTGTTGACGGCGTCCGCCTGCGGGGCAGAGACCGCCGTCAACAGACGAGTCATGGAGTCGAGGGCACGGTCGGTGTCGTCGCTGGAGAACGGCTCCTGGTGAGCCCATTTGTTGCGGCAATCGCGAAGCTCCTGCACCAGCGAGCGTTCAGCGCGGCCCAGGGTCTTGTTGAATACGACGTTCCAGGACTCCCACATCAACTGGAGTAGGGCCGCAGCATCCCACTCGGCGATTGGCTTGTCCCCGATTGCGCGTTCGTCGTGGAAATACTCACGGGCCGCAGCTTCCGCCTTGCCCTTGTGCTGGTTCTTGAACTCCCGTTCAACGAATGGAGCCAAGCCAGATCGAAGCAACTCCATGGCCTTTCCGATGCGGTCTTGGTTACTGATGGCCATTAGACTTCCCCCTCCAGCCCCAAAATCTCGTCGGCCAACCGATTGATACCGGCGATAAATGTCGTATAGCTGTGTGATGAATTCTCTCGTCCTAGATGCTGCGCCATCCGCCGGGCACCTGACACCTTCTGGAACTCCCGTACGAGTTTCGCCAACGCCCGTGAAGGCTGAGCGATCGCATCCGGATCGCGATAGCGGGCCCTTCTGCCGATCCCGCGGATGTTGTCGCGATCGAAGGCATCCGCAATCGCGTCCGGGGCTCCGAAATACCACGCTTCCAGTTCCTGGCAGGCGATGCGGACTAGACAGTCATCGCGTCTCCCCTCATGACACAACGCTACTATTGCATCCTTCACTCGTCGGCAATCAGCCCCGTCATTGTCCCTCACGACACAGAACCGGGCGCCGGGCTCACGCCAGGCGCGGAGCTTGCGGGGAATGCTGCGTTCCAAGTCCTGCTTGCCCTCGTGCGGAACACAGAGAAATTGCAGGTCGGGAAACAACCGAGGAAGAAGCCCATCCAGCAGGACCTTCATCGACTGCTCCTCGAGCAGGAAAACAACTCTACTCATTGCGGTCCCGCCCCTTCGAACAGGCCCTGCTTCCATAGAGCCCCGGGCAGGTCACCTTCTTGCACAAGGTTGCGCAGCAACTCCTGATCCCGGGCACGCCGGATCGTCGTGAAGCCCTGGTCCTTGACCAGCCAGTAGATCTCCTCGAGTTCCGCGCCGTTGAGGAAATCCGGCGAGTGGGTTGACACGAACACCTGTCCCCCGCGTCGCGCATAGTCGCGGAATTCCTCGACGAGTTCGTGGAGCAATTCAGGGTAAAGCTGGTTTTCCGGCTCCTCGACGGCAAGCAGCGGGTGCGGGCGCGGATCGTAAAGCAGAACGAGGTAAGCGAACATCTTGATGGTGCCGTCGGAGACATACCGCGCGATGAAGGGATCCTTGAAGCTACCGTCCTGGAAGCGCAGGACAAGCCGGCCGTCCTCGGTCGGCCTCGCCTCGACATTGCTGACTCCCGGGACGCGTTGCTTCATCACTTCGAGCACTCGTTGGAAACGGTCGGGATGGCGTTCGTACAGGAACTGCGCCACCTGTGCCACGTTGTCCCCGCGCATGGACAAATGCTCTGCGTAGCCGGCCTCGGCGCTGGGGCGCGCGTCGCTGATGTGGAAGTCTGAGATGTGCCAATTCTCGATCAGGCTGCGGAATTCGGCCACAACCCGGAATTCCTTGAACTGACCGAGCCCCTTGATAGCCAGAACGGATGGGTCGTCGAGCTGATGTTCTTTCCGTTCTTCAGTGACTCCTTCCTGTCCGTAGGCCGCCTCGTTCGTGATCGCCGTACCGTGGCCGCGTGAGAAATCCACGAAGTGCCATGGCCTTCCGGTCTGACCACGTCGGAACTTCAGGATCTCGCGTTCGACGACCGGACAACCTTCATCGCTGGCCACGTCCAGCTGATAAGTCGCTAGCCGGCCACCGCTCTCGCGGAACTTGACAGTGATTCCGATCGGCCCCGTTTCACCCCGGCTGACCAGTTCCCTGAATCCGCCCCGTCGCGCGACGGCCTGGGCCACGTTTTCCGTCAGTGATTCCTTGAGGAAGCTGAACACGTCGAACAGCGTGCTCTTGCCCGACCCGTTCGCCCCCACCACGACGGCCATACGAGGCAGCTCGGTGAGCTTGGCATCCCTGAACAACCGGTAGTTCCTGATCTCCAACGACTCGATCTGCATCGTCTATTCCTCCGGTTTCCCGAATAGGCCGTCTTGTTCCGTTTTCGGCTCGATCATAGCACGCGAGAGACGATTGATCTCGGGCCAACTCTGGACAAGGCCGTTGTAGGCGAGAGCATCGTTTGCCCGTTTTTTCCGTTCAGAGAGAGCGTAGAGCCGATAGGCTAAATCCCGGGCTGTATCAGCCCTGGCACCGAGCTTGGCCACGAGTGCAGCGGCCTCGTCTTCTCCATTGCTTGCAAGCACGCGGATCAGGTGGTGCACCATTTCCCAGGTCGTCAGACGAGTGTCGGTGGCAGGATCCCAGTCGGCGGGCAATTCTTCGGGCTTGAGCAGCCGCACTTTGCCGCGCTTCGATTCGAGGATGCCGGCCTCGACCATGCCGGCGACGCTGGTGTTCTTGGACTTGGAGAGTTGCTCGGCCACGCCGTATTCACCCTCCGAAAAGCCCTGCTGCTCGAACCAGGTCAGCGCCCACCGGGTGTCCGCGTCGAAGTCACCCTCCTGCTCGGCCAGAGTCTCGTCGAGGACCTGATTGATGAGGGCCAGGGCTTCGCGCACGCTGAGCCGTTTACCCTCGGCGTCTAGGACCTCGGAGAATCGCGTGAAGACCGCCATACCCGGGCCAATGGACGCCTGCGCCAGATCCACCGGTGCGATGTTGCCGCGCTGGAGATGGGCGAGGGCCCCTGGCAACTCAGCCTTAAGCTCCCTAACGAACTCGCGGCGCGTGGTGGTGGGGGCGGAGGCGGCGCGCGGACGGCAGACGAGGATGATGCTGGAGGCGAGGGCGTTGGTGCCGATGCCGACCGAGCGTGAGCCGCGTTCCGTTCGCATTGGCCAGGTGCCGCTGATTGCAAAGCCAGCTTCGATGACCGCAGCTAGGAACGTGTCCCAGCCTGTGCTGGATGTACCCTCCTCGTCATCGCTTTCCGACTGCTTGAAGGCGTAGTAGATGGTGACCGGAAATACTGGGTGTGTCTGCTCGGCAAGCCGGTGCATCGCCTGAGTCATGCCATCCAGGAAAAACGTTTCCGCTTTATCCCTGCTACCGTGGCGGTAGGGCGTGGCGACCAACTCTTCAGCTTTGGGCACGGCGAGTGTAGTGAAAAGGCCGGGAAATGTGGGCCGCAGTGAGCGGCGCAGCCAGACGTAGAAGAAGTCCGAAAGGTCGGCGTAGCCGATGTTGTCGTAGTAGGGCGGATCGGTTGATACGACTCTAGCAGACGAAATCGTCTGGTTCTGCGCGTCCCCTTGCGATGAAAAGCCGTTTCCCCTGGCCCCAAGCTGATCAAGCACGCGACACAAGCTCCCGACACTGGTCACCAAGTCACCCGCAGCTCCGGAGAAAATGCTCGATTCGGCGTAATCCCAGACCATTGGTACCGCTTGTCGCCGGAAGAGGTGCTGTGTCTGATTCGCGCCCGGCCCCCATTGGCAGAGGGAATTTTGTGCGTCGGAAAGCCGACTGATTCCCAGCCCCAAATACACGCCCACAGCCTCCGAATACGCCGTCGCCCCCGTGCCACCGTCGCGGAGGGGCTTGGCGTCGGCGAGAAGGCCAGCCAGCGCGGCGTCGGCCTGGATGCGTTCGCGCGCTTCCTGCACCAAATCCGAGAAGGTCGTCAGCGCCACGAGCTGGCGGGGGGTGAAGAGGTCTGCAAACGTCATCAAGCCGTAGTTTGGTGTCTTGAAATCCCTCGGATTGACAGGCAGCGTGACATCAGGACTCCACTCTGGCTTCACCTCAAGTATCACTGCTTCATGCTCGGGTGTCGGTGTGACATAAACCCGCCCGCGATCCCCTTCGGCAACGATAGCCATCAGCCGCGTTCCCATGCGCCCCGCTTGGCCTTGGTCGCGAATGTAATCGTATGGAAGTGGGGTCCCAGACATCACACACTTGAAGGCCGCTCGCTTGCCCGCCGAGGTACCGCTCTTCGCCGCCGCCACATCCTTCGGCTTCCCCACCTTCACGGTGAATCGGTAGCCACCGTTCTCGATCACCGGCTCGACGTACGCCTCCTTGCCCGCCTTCGTCGACAACATGAACGTCGATATGAGCGGCACGTGCACTTGTGCAAATGCCGGATTGGGGCTCTTTACAGTGCGCGCCCATAACCAGGCAATCACCTTCAGCTTGCGACCGACGTACGGCTTCAGGTCCGGCCGTGCCTTCGCCATCTCGGCGGTGACCTCTACTTTCGGGTAAAGGTGGCCGATGCGCTTCTCGGCTTCGTCGCGCATCCAGCGGCCATAGTAACGCACGTCCTCCGCCAGGCCCTGGGCTCCGGACCATTCCTTGCCCATCGAGTTCTCGGACTTGCGCGACTCGGGATTCACCGGCGGCCGGCCCGCGAAGCGCGGCGGGATCTCGATCATCGCTTTGTTGATCAGCACCGCCACCGGGTTCAGGTCACTGGCGTAGCTCTCCAGCCCAAGCCGCTGCGCTTCCAGAGGGAGCGCCCCGCCTCCGGCAAAGGGATCGTGGAAGGCGGGCATCGTGTTGCGGTCGAACAGCTCGGCGGCCCGGGGATGGTCGGCGTTCTCGGCGCAGGTGTAGCGCCAGCTCTGCCGGATCTCGTCGCGGGCGGCCTGCAACACCTTCTCGTTGGTGGTGTTCTCCCACAGTACCAGGTCCTCGATGATCCTGAAGAGCCGCTGCCGCTCCTTCTCCTGTTTCTTCTCGGTGGGGAACAGGTCCGGGTGCGCCGAAGGATCGTCCACCATCTGGGCGAAAATCACAGCGCGAGCAGTGGCCAAGGGGCGACGGGCCCACCACAGGTGCAGTGTCGAAGGGTGGCCGTGGCGGATGGACTTCTCCCGCGCCGAGGCCTTGTTGATGGCGTCCAGGGGCAGGGCGACTTCGATGAGTTTCTTCTTTTCCATCACGCAAGGTCTCCAGCGGCATTTTCGGCCTGATTCATTCCACTTTACCTACCAATAGCACAATTGGAGCAAAGCCCAAGCATAGAACTGATAGAAAATAAAAGGCTTTCATTCTTGCTTTGAATCCTCTTTGCTTTTGTTTGCGATATTTCCAGCACGGGATCCAACGAACCAGCGAGCCCAGCGGCGCTCGCCTTCAACCCTGATTTGGCCCTCGGCTTTCAGTTCACGTAAGAGCCCCTGAATCTGACTCCGATTTAGGTGTGGCAGGACCTGCTGCAATTCAGCCAGAGCAGCACCGGCCGTAGAATTTTCGATATGCTTTCTCAAGAGCGCCTTGTTCGTCTCACGATCCAGCCCCTTGCGCCGGGTGTAGGTCCCTCCCTTGCCCAGGAAGCGGTAGAACCTCTTCGACAGAAGGTGTCGCACTCCCCGCCCGCGCCCAACCCGCTCGATAATCCCCTCGGCCCGCAGAATCCGAAGTCGCGGCGCCAGATGCTCAGGCACAGCCTGCTCCCGGTGGACCAGATCGATGACCAGGTAATCCTCCGTGGTGAACGTCGCCTGGCGCTCTCCACCGACCTCCTCCAGGAAGCGCAAGAACTCGGGATCCTGGATCTCGCCGTGCAGCGTGATCCACACCGAGTGCTCGCTCGTCCGCGAGAAATCGGGCAGCGGTTTGCTCTGCCGGATGCACTCGCGATAGATCAGGTCGAAACCCTGGCCGGCCCGCTCGACCAGACCGCACCTCGCCAGCACTTCGGCGATGCGCCGGTTCCGCGGGTTCTGTTCCCACAGGATGTTCTCCTGGTTGATTCCAGCCGGAAGTCCACCCGGACTGACTATCTCGATCCGGCGCGGGTACTGCCGCACGAAGACCGAACCGCCTAGGCGATAATCGCGATGGCTGACCGCGTTGAGGACCGCTTCGCGGACGGCGCGTTCGTTGAACGTCGGCACGTCCCAGACAAACAGCCCCTGCTGGAAGTGCTGCAGGTCGTTGCGGAGGTTGATCGCCTGCCAGATCTGGTCGAGGAAGGGCAGGAAGCCCGCGCGGAACTCCCGCCGCTCCGCCGCGGGACCAGGGACTTCGCTCGGCCGGTACTCGAAGATTACTTCCGCCTGGCCCAGGAATCGGCCCAGGGCCCGCCGGGTACCCAGCAGGATGAGGGCGGCGTAGGTGAGTTCGCCCCCCACGAGAAGTTCAGCGTCAGCCAGCAGACATTCTACGAGTCGCGTCCGAACGTCTTGGTCGGGCGATTTCCGCTGCCAGAGTTGCTGTAGCTGGTCGATCGCGTCCGGATCCAGGTCCTTGAGAGTCGCCTCTTCACAGATCTCCGCCGAGAAATCCGGGCCGGTCTCCATGTGAATTCGGCGAAGCTGATCGTCCGACATGGGAACCAGTGCATCGCCCGCGCGCATCAGATACGCGCCCTTGTGCTGCCACGCCGTACCAGGCAGCCGCGACGGCACGCGGACCAGTAGGATGCGCTTGCCTTCGTATTGGAGTTCTTCCACCGGAACCCGGTGATTCAGTTTTTCAAAAAGACCAGCCTCGGTCCGGCCGGGCTCGCTGAATGCCTTCGTGCCGACGACCTGCCGGGGGCGCTTGTCGGAAACCCCTAATACGAAGGTGCCCCCACCCGCGTTCGCCAGCGCGACGCAGTAATCCACAAGTTTTCCGAAGTTGTAACCGCTTTTGGCTTCCTTGAATTCAACATTCCGCCCTTCCGGGCTGGCAAGAATAGCTTCGAATTCCGCCGACGTGATCATCGTGGTGCCTCGGCCCGGGCCAGCAGCTCCGCGAACGGGAAATTCACGCTCGCACCATTGAAGTCCGTGGTCACACCGCTCCGCTCGAACGGCCGCCGCAGGTAGTGGACCCTGTGCGTGTCCCCATCCAGGAACTCGACCATGGCCAGAATGAAGTCATCCGGTTTGTTCAAGCTGGTGAGGATCTCGTTCTTGGTCACCGTGATCGTGTCCGCGCCAGTCACGCGCCCCTTGACCTCGATGAATCGCAACCGGCCCGTGCCAGAAATGCGGCTCTCGATGTCGTAGCCGAGCTTCTCGAACTCCCGATCCGTCGGCTCGAACCCGAGGGACCGCTCGATTTCCATGACGATGGCCCGGGCCCGGGCCGCCGAGACCTGCGTATCCACTGGATGCATATACGAAGGAACAGGACGCCCGGTCATCGCGGCGATGAGCCCTAAGGGGACAACCACCAGGCCACCCAGGACGACCGGCGGCAAGACCGAGATCTGCGCCTCGCGGTCCAGCTCGGCCAGGCGCTTTTGAAGCCGAGTCTGGAGTTCATCCGCACGTCGGCGGGCTTCCTGCGAGTTAAGCCGTGCGCCCGCTTTGCCCGCCTGTTCCTGGAGCTTGAGCTGCTCGGCACGGTGGTCCCAGTAAGTGATCTCCTTGGTCAACCGATCCTTCACGGCCGCCCGGGTCTTGTCGATCCAGGCGAGGCGGCGGTCTCGCACCTCAGCGATGTGTCCCGGCACCACGTGGGCGATGGCATGACCCTGAGCCTTCTGCTCGAGGTTCTTCGAGATCCAGGCGCACTCGGGTCGGGCCAACAGGTCGGCCACCGAGGGTTCATCTTCGGTCAGAGGCCTATAATCCAGATAGGGTGCATACTGAAGGTGACGAGTCTGTTCCTCGGCGTCCATCTCGACGTAGAGCATTCGCCGCGAGATCGTGCGGCGCTCACCAGACGGCAGGACGCTCGCGTCCTGGATGGCGTGCTCGAGCGTGAACAGGACCTTGGGACATGTGCCAAAATCCCGCTCGTCGACCAGGACAGTGCCTCGTTTCATCAGGTCCCGATGGCGTTCGAGGATAAGGTCCAGGGCTGCATCGAGCAGCGGATGCCCAGGACAAACGAACGCCGCCAGCGGTTGGCCCTGCGGTGCAATCAGGTCTTTCTCGAAGGCGATGCGCTCGTAACGGGGCAGAACCGTGTCGCCGGTGCCGATCTGGCGGTCTCGGTTGCGCACGGGGGCCGGCACATGGGTGACCTCGTAACGGCGCGGCTCGCGCTGGCGGATCGTCCCGCCCAGCCGTTTGAACGCCTCCAGGAAGAACGATTCGATGTAATGGGGCTGCAGGCGACGAGCCTCGGCGCGTTCCATCTCCTCGCGGATGTCAGCAACACGGCTCGAATCCATGGCGTCGTGGGCCAAAGCCCGATCCTCGATCAGGCCCTGCAGGTACGGGCGGTCCACGCCATGTTCGACGGCCTTAGTCAATCGCGCCCGGACCTCCGGCTGATCGCCGTACCGAATCGCCTCGATCAACAAGTCGCGCAGCGGCCGTCCGTCAAACTGGAGTTTGCCGAGAACGTCGAAGACCTGGCCACCGAGCGCCTGTCGCGCTTCTTCCAGCTTCTCGAGCAGCCTGCGGTAGACGTCGCCCTCGCGAGTCTCCTCGGCCACCAGGTTCCACAAGTGACAAACTTCGGTCTGGCCGATGCGGTGGATGCGGCCGAAGCGCTGCTCAAGGCGATTCGGGTTCCAGGGTAGATCATAGTTCACCATCAGATGCGCTCGTTGCAGGTTGATCCCTTCCCCCGCCGCATCGGTGGCCAGCAGCACCTGGACCTCGGGATCGTGGAGGTAGCTTTCCTGCGCTTTGCGCCGCTCCTCGCGGCCCATACCGCCGTGGATCAGGACCAGTGACTGGGGGCGGCCCAGCAGCGAACTGATCTGGCGCTCAAGGTAGCTGAGTGTGTCGCGGTGCTCGGTGAAGATTACGAGCTTCTGGCGTGGAGAGGGAACGGGCCTGGGAATCGGCCCCGCACCGTAGTGAGCACTGGGTTGGCCAATGCGCTCCGCTTGCCCGGAGGGCGTGAAGATCTCGCCCAGAAGGTGGGACAACTCCCGCCACTTGGTGTCTTCGCCGCTGCGACGGACCGCTGCCGCCAACGCTTCCAGCCGATTCAGGGTCCCGATTTCGATCTTCAGTTCTGTCACGGTTGCCGCAGCCGTGGCCTGATCGAGGACGGCCTCCTCGGCGGCCTCCACCTCGGTTTCCGGGGCCTCGTCGAGGTCCTCAAGGTCCTCCAGATCAAACGTAGGCCCGGTCATCGTCGGAGCTGCGACGGCTTCCCCGCGTTGAAGGAGTTTCAGTTCCCGGAGTCGCTTTTCCAGACGCTCGCGCCGCCGGCGCAGCGACTGGTAGATGGCCTCCGGCGACGACGCGAGACGGCGCTGCAGGATGGTCAACGCGAAGCCGACGGTGCCGGCACGCTTGTCGTTCTGGAGCGCCTCGGCGCGGTTGAACTCCTCCCGCACGTACTCGGTGACGTCCCTGTAGAGCCTCGCCTCAGCGTCTGACAGCTTGTAGGGAACCGTGTACGCAATCCTTTCCGGGAAGAGGGGACGGCCGTCGAACTTGAGGAGGTTCTCCTTCACCATACGGCGCATCAGATCCGAGACTTCGACCTGATGCACGCCGTCCCGGAATCTGCCTTCGAAACGGTCGCCATCGAGCAGCGCCAGGAAGAGCTGGAAATCCTCCTCCTTGCCGTTGTGCGGCGTGGCGGTCATCAGCAGGAAATGCCGCGTCAGCCTCGATAGAAGCCTGCCAAGTCTGTAGCGCTTGGTGTACTTCACCTCGCCGCCGAAGAACGTGGCTGACATCTTGTGTGCCTCGTCACAAACTATGAGGTCGTAGCGGCAGTCCTGGGCACCGAGTTTCTCCTGCACATCCTCGTTGCGGGAAAGCTTGTCGAGTCGTGCGATCGTCAAATCGTTCTCAAGAAACCAGTTGCCGGTACGTGCGGTTTCGAACTTGTCATTGGTAAGGATTTCGAATGGCAGATGGAACCGACGATGCATCTCGTCTTGCCACTGCTCGGCCAGACTACCAGGGCACACGATGAGGCAGCGCCTAAGATCACCTCTGGCGATCAACTCCTTGATCAGAAGCCCGGCCATGATGGTCTTGCCCGCGCCCGGGTCGTCCGCCAGAAGGAAACGCAAGGGTTGCCGGGGAAGCATTGCCTCGTAGACCGCGGTGATCTGGTGCGGTAGTGGATCGACGAGCGACGTGTGGACCGCCAAAACGGGGTCAAAGAGATGCGCCAACCGAATGCGATGGGCCTCGGAGACGAGGCGAAAAAGCGCACCGTCACCGTCAAAACTCCAAGGTCGACCGGCCTTGACAATATCGAGTCGCGGTTCATCGTGACGGTATAGTAGCTGATTGGCAACCTTGCCCGAGGGGTCCTTGTATGTGAGCTCCAAGGCATCCGTGCCAAACCACTGAACTCCGACCACCGTCACCAGACAGTCGGGCAGAATGCCACGGACCGAGGCGTTGGGCTGGAGGTTTTCGAGTTTGGTGATCGGGCCCGTATTAGTATCAGAAAAAGAGTTGTTATCCATCTCGAGTATCGTTCCCCCGGATATTCATATGCGTCTCGAGACATTGATCAACATTGTATCTTCGTAAGCGCCACTGGCTCCCGACCTTCGAGGCCGGAAACCTCCCCCCACTCGCCAGCCGGCAGACCATGTCCTTGCTCGGACGTAGAGACGCGACCACCTCGGACAATGTCATGAGGTTATCCATCTGGATTGCCCCACGTTGTTCGAATCGAATTTTCAGTACAGTTGTCTAGTGTTGCCTATTGATGCAGTGCTGTCAAGAGGATGCAGAAATGCCGTTCGTGAGGCGACAAGGAAATCACTATTTGTAAATCGTCTATCGTCTCAGCTTGGGCAAAAACGTTGGCAACAAAACTCGAATTATTTCAACTTGCTCTTGATCGACAGAAACACGTCCCTGTTCCGCAGCTGCCCGCGCCGCGTGAACCCCGCGGCCTGCCCCTTCACCCTGGCGATGCGGTCGCTCGTGGGGGGATGGGTGGAGAGCCAGCTCTCGAGCTTCGAGGGCTCGCGGGTCTCGGCGGTCTGGAACTTCCCGAGGAGCTCCATGTACCCGTCGGGATCGTAGCCGGCGGCGTTCGCGTAGCGGAGCCCCAGTTCGTCGGCCTCGAACTCGTTCGAGCGGCTGTAGGCAAGAAAACCCGTCGTCGAAAAGATGTTGGCGACGAGGTTCGCGTAGGCGTTCGGGTTGTTGCCGAGGAGGAGCTGGGCGAGGATCTGCACCCCGTACATCGCCGTGAGGCGCTCGGTTGAGTGGCGGGCGGCGACGTGGCCGATCTCGTGGGCGATGACGCCGGCGAGTTGCGATTCGTCGTCCATCGCCTTCAGGAGCCCCGTGTAGACGTAGATGTAGCCTCCCGGCACGGCGAAGGCGTTCATCTGGTCCTCGACGATCACGTTGAAATGGAACGTGATGTCCTGGCGGTCGTTGACCTTGACGATCCGCTGCCCCACCCGGTCGACGTAGGCGACCACCGCGGGATCGTCGAGCATCGTGTACTGCTTCTCCACCTCGACGGAGAAGCTGTCGCCCATCTGCACCTCTTCGGCGCTCGAGATGAGGTTGACCTGCCCCTTGTTGATCCCCGTCGTCGCGCAGCCGGCGACGACGAGCACGGCGGCGATCGTGAGCGTGAGCGCCGCCTGCGATACCGCTGAGAGTCTCCGTGTCATTGTCATTCTCCTCCGGTCAAAAAGTCGATGTTCGTCATCGGGAAACGAGAATACCATACTCGCCGGGCGGTTTCCAGCGGAGGCGGGGAAGGACCGCCGCGCCGTTGAAACGGCTCATTTCCGCACCTTCCCCGTCATCGGGACGAACCGCACGGGGAGGGTCGAGAGGAGCCGGAGCTGGCCGCCAGCCTCCTTCTCGTAGACGCACAGCTCCTGCCAGCCCTCGCCGACGGGGATGACGAGCCGCCCGCCGGCGCGCAATTGCTTTACGAGGGGCTCGGGCACGCGAGGCGCGGCGGCCGTGACGATCACGCCGTCGAAGGGGGCCGCTTCGGGCCAGCCGGCGTAGCCGTCCCCCGCGCGCACGTGGACGTTGTCGTAGCCGAGTTCGGCCAGGAGTCGCCCCGCCCGCTCGGCGAGCGCGGTGACGATCTCGATCGAGTAGACCTCGCGGGCGATCTCGGCGAGGACGGCGGCCTGGTAGCCCGAGCCCGTCCCCACCTCCAGGACGCGCGACGTGTCCGTGAGAGCGAGCGAGGCGGTCATGAGGGCGACGATGTAGGGCTGGGAGATCGTCTGGCCGCTGCCGATCGGGAGCGGGTGGTCCTCGTAGGACATGCCGCGGACGTCCGCCGGCACGAACCGGTGGCGCGGCACGGCGAGCATCGCCCGCACCGTCGCGGAGTCGGTCACGCCGCGCCGGGCGATCTGCGTCTCGACCATCCGCCGGCGGAGCGAGGCGTAGTCCGTCTCGCCGCCCGCGCACCCCCCGGCGGGGAGGGCAGCGGCGAGGAAGACGGCGAGGCCGCATATGGCGTGTGCTGTGCGCATGGGACGTGCCCGCAAGCCGGCCGAGCCGTGAAAACCGGTTGCGGTACAATCGATTCTATGGCTACAATCCCACCGCTGCAAGGGATTTCGGGGGGCGGCCCCCGCCGCGCCGTGCCGGAACGGGCTCGGGGCGCCCCCGCACCCGCTCCGCGGCGAAAGGAGCCCGATGAACCCGGTCCGCAGCTTCATGCAGACGAGGCTCCACACGAAGATCCTCGTCGGGCTCGTCCTCGGCGTGCCGGCGGGGCTCCTGCTCGGCCCCCGCGCCGAGCTCCTCCGCCCCGTCGGCGACATCTTCATCCGCCTCATCCGGATGATCGTCGTGCCCCTCGTCTTCTCGTCGCTCTTCGTGGGGACGGCGAGCCTCGGGGACATCCGCAAGCTCGGGCGGATCGGCGTGAAGACGATCGGCTACTACCTCTGCACGACGGCGATCGCCATCACGATCGGCCTCGCGCTCGGCTCGATCTTTACGCCCGGCTCGGGGCTCGGGTCGGAGACGCGCGACTCCCTCATCTCCTCATACGGCACCGAGGCGGCGGCGAAGATAGAGATCGCCCGCGAGAAACCCTCGATCACCGAGACCCTCGTGGGGATCGTCCCCGGCAACCCCGTCGAGAGCCTCGCCGAGGCGAACATGCTCCAGATCATCTTCTTCGCGCTCCTGCTCGGCGTGGCCGTCACGCTCGTGCCGGACAGGCGCGGGCAGCCGCTCGTGGGCTTCTTCGACGCGCTGAGCGAGGCGATGATCCAGATGGTCCACCTCGTGATGAAGCTCGCTCCCCTCGGCGTCTTCGCCCTCATCGCGGTGGTCGTCGGGCAGTTCGGCTCGGCCGTGCTCGTCTCGCTCCTCAAGTACTCGCTCGTCGTCGTCGCGGGGCTCTTCCTGCACGTCGTTTTCGTCTACTCGACGGCGGTGCGCGTTTTCGGACGCATCTCGCCCGCCGTCTTTTTCCGGTCGATCCGCCCGGCGCAGCTCATCGCCTTCTCCACCTCCTCGAGCAACGCCACGCTCCCCGTCTCGATGGAGTGCGCCGAGGAGAACCTCGGCGTCTCCGAGGAGGTCGCAAGCTTCGTCCTGCCCCTCGGCGCGACGATCAACATGGACGGCACCGCCCTCTACCAGGGGGTGGCGGCGGTCTTCATCGCCCAGGTCTACGGCCTCTCCCTCGGGATCGGCGACCTCCTGACGATCGTTCTCATGGCCACCCTCGCCTCGATCGGGGCCGCCGGCGTGCCGGGGATCGGGATCATCACCCTCACGATGGTCCTCCAGACGATCGGGGTGCCCCTCGAGGGGATCGCCCTCATCCTCGGCGTGGACCGCATACTGGACATGTGCCGCACCGTCGTGAATATTACCGGTGACATCTCCGCCTCGGTCGTCGTCGCGGCCACCGAGGGGGAGCTGGCGGTTCCCGCCGCCGACCGCTGAGCCGGCCGCCGCGCGCTCCGCGCCGCCGGCCTCGACCGACAGGTTCCTCGCAGGGAGACGACATGACCTTGATCGTTCTGTTCACGGCCGCATGGCTCGCCCTCTCGCTCGCCGCCTCCGTTTTCTGGACCGGCTCCCTCTGGGGACTGGCCGGCTGGGGCACGGTCTCGTTCACCTGGGGGACGATCCTCGCCATCGTCGTCTTCGTCTACGCGCTCGTCCGGCGCCGCGCGGCCGGTGGAACCGACGTGCCGGAGGCGCCCTCGCGCCTCGAGCGGGCCGTGCCGTGGCTCGCGCCCGCGGCATTCCTTCTCATCGCCTGGCTCCTGCATGCGCGGCACGACCTCGTCGGCGAATCCGGGGCCGTCTCCCGCGCGATCGCGGGCGGCGCGCTCTTCACGAAGGCGGCGCCCCTCGCCACGCTCGTCTACGCGGCCGTCTACCGGTTCATGAACGAGGTCTTCCTCCGCACCGCCGCCGGAACGGGGACGGTGCTCTCGATCGCGGCCGGGCTCCTCTACACGGTCCTCGCGTTCAGGGCGGCGGCCTTCGCACGGCGCGATCTCGCGGGAAAGGCCGTTTTCTTCGCGAGCGGCTGGGTCGCGTTCTTCTTCGGCGTCCCCGGCTCGGGCGCCCTCGCGATGACGGCCGCGCTCCTCTTCCTCGTCGCCGCGCTCGCCGCCTTCCGGGGACGGCACCCCGTGTGGGCGGGCCTCGCGCTCGTCATTGCGATCGGCGTGCACACCTCCCTCGCCTGCCTCGTCCCGGCCTACCTCTGGCTCCTCGCCCGCGCGACGCGCGAGGGCAGGCGCGAGGAGGCGAACGTGGCCGGGGCGGCCGCGACCGTGTTCCTCGCCGTCCTGCTCGTCTCCCTCGTCCTCGCAACGGGGAGCACGGGACCGGTCGGCGCCCTCGTCTCGACGGTCGGCTCCCTCTCCCGCGCCTCGGCCGGCGAGATCCTCCGCGACGGGGCGAACGCGCTCCTCGCCGGCGGGCCCGTGACGGCGCTCGCCCTCCTCCTGCTCGTCGCGGGCGGGCGGAGACGCGACTCGGGTCTCGGCGCCTTCGCATTCTGGCTCGTCGTGCCGGCGACGGCCGCCGTCCTGCTCGCCGGATCGCGCGTCCAGGCGGGTTTGCGGTGGGAGATCGCCGCGGCCACGGCCCCCGTCTTCGCCGTCGCCGCGCTCGTTCTCCTCGGCGAGCGGCTCCCCGGCCGGCGCGCCATGCGCGCCGCCTGCCTCGTCGTCGGGGCGCTCGGCCTCTTCCACCTCGTGCCGATCCTCGCCGCGGGGGTCTCCGAGCCGGTCGCCACCGCCCGGCTCCGCTCGCTTCCCCTCGAGGCGGGCCGCGCCGAGACGATCCTCGGCTACCGCTCGCTCGAGCGGCACCGCTGGAAGGAGGCCTCCGAACGCTTCGCCGTCGCCGTCGAGGCGGACAGCCTCAACGTCATCGCGCGCTGGGGCTACGCCGACGCGGCGATCGCGAACGAGGACTTCGTCGAGGCGATCGGCCAACTCGACCGGGCCCTCCGGATCGTGCCGGACAATTTCGAGGTGCGGCGGCGCCTCGCCGAGGCCTACGTATCGCAGCGCTGGTACGAGGAGGCGGTGCGCGAGTTCGAGCGGCTCGTCGCCGAGCGCCCCCTCGACGCCGGGCTCTGGCTCCGGCTCGGCTACGCGCGCAACCGCGCGGGCGAGTACGAGGCGGCGGCGATCGCCTACGAACGGGCGATGCAGATCGATCCCGCCGACGAGGCGGGCAGGGACGGCGTCGTGTCGGCCTGGGTCAACGAGGGGACGCGGCGGCAGCAGGAGGGCGATGTCAAGACGGCGCGGATGTACTACGAGCGGGCGATCGACATGAACCCCCGCGTCTGGCAGGCCTACAACAACCTCGCCGTCCTCGAGGCCGAGTCCGGCGACCGCGAGGGGGCCCTCGCCACCCTCCGGCGGGGCGCCGGGATGAGCCCGCACTCGCCCGACATCCACCTCAACCTCGGCCTCGCCCTCGAGGAGGCGGGCCTGCTCGAGGAGGCCCTCGAGCACGTCTACCGCGCGCGCCAGCTCTCCCCGATGACGCCGGGGTACGACGAGGTCATCGCCCGGATCGAGAAGCGACTGGAAAAGGAACGACGATAGCGGGGATCATTCCGCCTCGAGGATCGACTCGACGTCGGGCTCCTCGTGCTCCGGCGCTTCCCACCGGAGACCGCTGATGAGGCTCTGCGCGACGTTGGCCAGGTGATCGCCGATCTTCTCGACACAATCCACGAAATCGAGGAAGACGAGGCCCGAGAGCATGTTGCACGTGCCGTCGCCCAGCCGGTCGACGTGGTTCTGGCGGAGGGTGATCTGCATGCGGTTGAGCCGGTCCTCGTGTTCGAGGGCGTGGGAGGCGAGGTCGGCGTCGTTCCGCTGGAGGCCGAGGGCGACGTCGTTGAGCATGTCGTGGGCCACGTCGGCCATCCGCTTCATCTCGGCGACGGCGCTCGCGGTGAGCGGCAGCTTCTGGCCGTGGAGGCGCAAACCGAGCTCGACGATGTTCTCCGACTGGTCGCTGATCCGCTCGATGTCGTTGACCGTGTGGATGAAGACGGGGATCATCTCGGCCTCTTCGCGCTCGAGCCCCTCCATCGAGATGTTGATCAGGTAGCGCGTGATCTCTGCCTGGAGGTTGTCGACGGCGTCCTCCTTGCGGTGGACCTTGCGCTCGAGCTCGATCGCGCCGTCGAAGAAGAGCTTCATCGCGTCGCCGAGCGCGGAGTCGGCGATGTGGAGCATGCGGAGGATCTCCTTCTTGCTCTGCTCGAGGGCCAGCGGGGGCGTCTCGAGGAGCCGCGGCTCGAGGTAGCGCGGCTCTGCGGAGAGGAGCTCGTCCCCCTTCCGCTTCACGACCCGCTCGACGAGGCGCTGGAGCCATCCGCTGAGCGGCAGGAAGAGGGCTGCGTTGAAGCAGTTGAAGATCGAGTGCGAGAGGGCGATGTGCAGCATGATGTTGTTGCTGGTCACCAGGCCGGGGACGATCGCCTCGATCGCCCGGTGATAGAGTCCGAGCTGGACGAAGACGAGCATGTACGCCACGCCGATCACGTTGAAGAGCGTGTGCGCCCAGGCCACGCGCTTGGCCCCGGTGGTGCCGCCGATCCGGGCGATCTGGGCGGTGATCGTCGTGCCGATGTTGTCGCCGAGGATCAGGGGGATCGCCGAGGGGAAGTCGATCAGGCCGCGGAACGCGAGGAGCTGGACGAGGGCGATCGTTGCCGAGCTGCTCTGCAGGACCATCGTGATGATCGTGCCGACGAGCACGCCGAGGATCGGGTAGCGGCTGAAGGTCACCATGACCTTGAGGATCTTCTCGCTGCTCTCGAGGGGCATGAAGGCGTCCTTCATGAACCCGATCCCGACGAAGAGGACCCCGAAGCCGAAGAGGACCTCGCCCCACTGGCGCGACCGCGTGTTCTTCGAGACGGTCATCAGGATGAAGCCGATGCCGACGGCGGGGAGGGCGTAGGTGGTGATCTTGAAGATCGCGAAGAAGGAGACGATCCAGGCGGTGAAGGTGGTGCCGATGTTGGCGCCGAGGATGACGGGGATCGCCTGGCGAAGGGTGAGGAGCGAGGCATTGACGAATCCGACGACCATGACGGTCATCGCGCTCGAGCTCTGGATCAGTGCGGTGAGCCCCGCGCCCACGAGGAGGGCGACGACCCGGCGTTTGGTGAGATGCGCGAGGATGTTCTTGAGCCGCTCGCTCGAGACCTTCCGCAGGGCCTCGGACATGAACTTGATGCCGAAGAGGAAAAAGCCCAGCCCACCGAGGAGCTGGAAGTAGATATCGTAATGCATCGGCGATCCCTCTCGAGCATCCGGGGACGGTGGTCGTGCAAGGGACGTTCACTATACGCAATCGATCCGGGGGTCGCAAGCAAAAGAAACGGGGGAGCCGGGACCTGCCGGGCGGCGACGGCGTCGACCGGCGCGGAACGCGCCGCGCGGCCCGTTCGCCCGGCGAAAACGGTTGACTGGCGGGGCGCCTCTCCCTATCATGTCCCGGTATCCCCGAGACCGGAGACGCGCATGAAGACGCATCGGATCGCCATCATCGCCCTGCTTCTCGCCTCGGTCGCGGCGTTCGCGGCCCCGGGGGGAACGCTTGTCGACGTCATCGTCGACCGGCCGTCGATCTCGCCGAACGGCGACGGGATCGCCGACTCGACCGGCGTGCGCCTCCTCCTCGATGCGGATCTCGATTCCCTGCGCGCCGTCGTCCGCGACCCGTCCTCCTCGGTGCCGGTGGCCCTCCTCCTCGAGGCGGCCCCCGCGCCGGCCGGCGAGCACGCGGCCTCCTGGTCGGGCCTCGACGACTTCGGCTCGCCGGTGCCCGACGGCGTCTGGGAGCTGGCTGTGTTCGCGCGCAGCGGAACAGAGACCGAGACGATCGTCCGGGAGCTCGTCGTCGACCGCGTGGCCCCGATCGTCCGGATCGACCGGCTCGAGCCCGGCCTGCTCGCACCCGGCGCGCCAGGCGCCCCCGAATCGATCGCCGTCTACCTCACGCTCGGCGAGTGGAGCGAGGCGACGACGCTCGCCGCGACGGCGACGCCCCCCGGCGGCGAGGCCGCCCCGATCGCCGTCCCCGCGCGCGTCGCCGGCGACGGCCAGCACCGCTTCGCCTGGTATCCCGGCGCCGCTCCGGCCGACGGCGTGTGGACGCTCGCCTTCGCGGCCACCGACGAGGCGGGGAACACCGGCCGGGACGAGGGGCACGTCGACATCGACGCCTCGGGCCCGTCGATCGCCTTCGTCGACTCGATCCCGCCCTCATCGCGCGAGCCCTCGACCGTCGTCACGGGTTGCTGCCACGACGGCCGCGGCGTCGCCGCGCCGGTTTTCACCGTCACGACGAGCGGCAACGTCTCCCCCGGCCAGTCGGCCGACAGCACGTGGACGGCGGGCGATACCCTCTGCTGGCGGATCGACGTTTTCGATCTCGTCGCCGTCGGGGGCCAGTTCATCGACGGCACATACGTGTTCAAGGCCCGCTGCGCCGATCGTCTCGGCAACGAGTCCGAGGCCTCCTTCACGTTCAGGATCGACCGAACGAGCCCGGCGGCTCCCGTCCTCGTCGAGCCCCTCTCCCCGGTGCGCGACCCCGGCCTCGCCCTCGGGGTCGAGCTGAACGCGAACGAGACGGACAGCCTCTTCGTCTACCGCACGGCCGGATCGTCGACCGACGTCTTCGCGAAACGGGTGGCCTTGTCGAGCTTCACGATCGACGTCACGCTCCTCGAGGGGACGAACACGCTCCGCGCCTACGCGCAGGACGAGGCGGGGAACGTGAGCGGCCCGTCGAACGCCGTCGAGGTCGTCCTCGACACCTCCCTCGGCGTCTCCTTCCCCGAGGCCTTCCGCGGACCGGACGTCTTCTCCGTGCGAACGCCCGACCCGGCGCGCCTCGTCGAGATCGACATCTTCGATCTCGCCGGCGGCGCCGTGCGTTCGCTGCGGGCCTTCGGCCCCTCGACCGCGTTCTCGATCGAGTGGGATCTTCTCAACGACGACGGCGAGGAGGTCAACAACGGCCCCTTCCTCCTCGTTGTCACGGTGGACGGACGGAGCGAGAAGCACTTCATCGCGGTGGTGAGAGGCGAATGACGCGCGGGAACGGCAGATGGATTATCCCCGGAACGCCCCGGACGGGCGCCGGCCGCGGCCTCGTCGCCTGCCCGCGCGCGGCCGCCTGCCTGTTCTTCTGCCTGCTTCTCTGTTTCGGCCACGCCGCGCCGGCGACGGCCGGCGAGGCGTCGCAGGGCGGCTCCTTCGTGCCGATGGGCTGGGACGCCTTCGGCGAGGGGCTCGGCGGCGCCGCATCGATCCTCGTCCGCGACGACCGCGCCGCCCACTGGAACCCCGCCAACCTCGTCTTCCTCGAGGGCGCCCGCGCCACCTTCGGCTCGACGAAGCCCGTGCCGGGCATGAACGCCTGGTACAGCATCCTCTCCGTCGGCACGGGGCTCCTCGACACGCGCGAGGCCCCCGACTCGACCGGCCCCTCGATGCGGCGGCTCGCCGTCGCCCTCTCCGTCTCGCACCTCGGCCTCGAGCTGGCCGGCGGCTCGGGCTGGAACGAGGGTTCGATCGGTTTCTCGGCGGCCTACAGCACGGGAACGAACACGGCGCTCGGCCTCACCCTCCGCGGCCTCGGCGCGTGGAGCGATCTCGACGACGCCGACGCCTCGGGGATCGCCGTGGACGCGGGATTCACGATGCGGCTCACCGGGCAGGTCTTCCTCGCCGTCGTCGGACGGAACCTCGCCTCGAGCGTCTCCTGGTCGGACCGCACCGACGAGATCGAGCCCGACATCGTTTTCGCCGGCTCGTACGAGCGGATCGCCGGCCTCGTCTCGGCCGGCTGCGACCTCGTCCTCCGCGACGGGGAGATGCACCGCGTCCTCTTCGGGGCGACGGCCGAGATCGCCGGCGGCCTCCTCTTCGTCTCCGGCGGCGCAGACGTCCGCCTGACCGACGGGGAGCGCACGATCCCCACGCTCGGCGCCGGCTCCCGCTGGATGGGGGCCGAGGTGGCACTCGCGTTCAGCTTCGACCCCGAGGATGCATTCGGCCGCCGCACGCGCGTCTCGGCCGGGTTCGCGTTCTAGCCTCGCCGGCCCAGGATTCCCCGCTCCATCCCCGGACGCCCGCCTTCCCTGGCTGCCCGTGCAGTCCGCGCCGATTCGTGCTATATTACAGGTACCCACCGGACACGTTTGACATGGAGGGATGACGATGACCCGTCGCGTGCTCGTCCTCGCGCTCGCTCTCGCGTTCGCGCTGCCGGCTGCCGGCGGCGCCGCCTCCTACGTCGGCTTCTACGTCGACGACACGCACCAGCACTGGTGCACGGAGGGCTCTCCCCCGTACACGGTCACGTTGTGGGCGTGTGCCTTCGGCGGCCCCGAGGGCATGATCGCCGCCTCCTTCAACTTCGGCATCCCCGGCAACGCCGCGCTCACCGACCTCCAGCGCAACGACCCGATCCTCGTGTGGACGATAGGCGGCCCCGACTACGCCCTGCAGCTCGCCGAGTGCCTCTACGGCTGGGCGTGGCTCTTGCGGGGAACGCTCATCGTGCTGGACGGCGATCCGACCGAGGTGACCATGACCGGCCCGATCTTCTGGCTCTACCCCGGCCCCCCGGTCGAGTGGGAGCGCGAGTACGTCTCCTGCGAGGAGGGGTACCCGCGCCATGGTCTCGACCCGGTCACCATCCTCTTCCTCAACCGCTCGCCACACGACCCGGTCTGCGGAACGACGGGAGCGGAAGCGGCGTCGTGGGGCGCGATCAAGGGGTGCCTCAGGTAGGACGGCGCCGGCCGGGCGGCGGCGACCGGCACCGCGGCGGCGCCCCCCCGGCGAGCGCGCGGCGGCGGGGGCTATTCCTCTTCCCCGAGACGCATGAGGAGTTCGGCGATCCGCTGCCGCTCGACGACCGTCGGGTAGAGCGTGCGGCAGCGCTTGATCTCGTCGCGAAGCCCCTCCTCGTCACCCGTCTCCAGGCGGCTGCGGGCCAGCTCGATGCAGACCGCGCAGCGGTCGCGGTCGAAGTTGTCGGCGAAACGGGCGAGGCGCAGGCGCTCGTCGAAACGCCCCTGCCGGGTGTAGAGCTCGACGAGATTCCGCCAGGCCGGATAGAAGTAGAAGACGCGCAGGGCGCGCGTGAGGCGCTCCTCCGCCTCGCGGACGCGTCCGAGGCGGATCAGCGACGATCCCCTCGCGGTGAGCGCGTAGACGTGCATCGCCGAGTCGTAGAACGCCTCGATGTCGCCGTCGGACCCCCAGAGCAGATCCTTCTCGTAGAAGAGCGGCGAGCGCGGCCAGCGCCGTTTCGACCAGGGCCGTCCCGCGAGGAAGAGCCGGTAGCGCTCGTTCTCGTAGACGAGGTCGAAATGCTTCAGCCGCTCGGGCTCGAACATCAGGAGATAGCTTGCGCAGCCAGGCGGCATGTCGATGAATCCCGCCTGGTAGAGGGGCGAGTCGCGCGTCGGATCGCAGCCGAGCGCCGCGGAGACGAGCAGGTAGTCGCTCTCCTCGCGCCGGCAGAGCTCCCACAATCCCTCCTCGCCGCCGTAGAGCGCCGAAAGGAGCGCCTCGGCCTTGCGGCGGAGCCGCGGCGATTCGAAGAAGTCGTTGAGGTTCGTCCGCCGCCCCGCGTAGGCGAGCACCTGCGGGGCGTGGTAGTGGAGGCTCATCACGACGGCGTCGGTTGGCGTGTTCGCCCTGATCCACGAGACGAGCCCCTCCTCGGGATCGCCCCCCGACGGGAAGATGACGAAGGAGCGCCTCGACGGCACCCGGATGGCGTCGGCGAAGCTGCGCCAGAGATCGGCCGGCGTCTCCCACGCGACCGCCTGGAGACACATCACGCCGACGAGCAGGAGGGCCGTAACGCCGGGGATGACGGCGACGGTGCGCGGGCGCGGGCGGACATCGTAGACGATCCCCCCCGCCGCGACCGCGGCGAAGAGCCCCCAGAGCGGTAACAGCCGCATCATCAGGAGGAAGAGGGCGAAGGAGACGGCAACGAGGAAGAGGACCGTGCCGGCCGCGGGCTCGCCCGTCCTCGCCCGGCGCCAGAGGCGCGAGAGGGGCCCCGGCAGCAGGAAGGCGAGGGGCAAGACGAAGACGAAGAGGTGGCGCGGATCGGGCGAGTTGAAAGGCCCCGTCCAGAAGGCGCGCGCGTCGAAGGGCAAAAGCCGCGGGTCGACCGGCTTGCGCAGGTAGCGCAGCTTGTAGAGGACGAGATGGAAGAAATGAGCGTAGGCGGTGAAGTGCCCCGCGGCGAAGGCGGCCGGCACGAGGACGGCCGCCGCGCCGATCGCCCCGCCGGCGGCGCACGACGCGATCCGCCGCCCGCGCCCGCCGCGACCGGAGAGCCGCACGGCGGCGTCGGCGGCGAGCCACGCGGCGCCGAGGGCGGCGCCCGGCGAGAGAAGGAACCGCCCCGCGCGGAGGAAGGGCACGAGGAGGCCGGCGAGGAAGATGGCGCCGAGCGCCCACCGGACGGCGCGGCGCTCCGCCGGACCGACGTCGAAGACGACCCGCCGGAACAGCAGCCAGGCGAGGAGCGGGAGCAGGAAGAACTGCGTGCCCTGCCACGAGGCGAGTGCCAGCGCGAGGGCGAGCGCGCCGAGAACCGCGGCGATCGTTCCCGCGCCCGCCGAGGCGAGGAGGAAGAGCCACGTGTGGAGGGCGAGGAGCGGGAAGGCGACGTTCTCGCGGATCAGCTCGAAGCCGCTCGACCGGCCCACGAGGGCCGGCGAGACGACGAAAATCAGCCCCGCGACGACTCCCGCCCACCGGCTCCCCCAGAGAACGCCGGCGAGCAGCGCCACGGGAAAGACGGCCAGCGAGAAGAGGAAGGCCGTGAAGAAGGCCGTGAAGGCGTGGAGATCGACCTTGTCGCCGGGCAGGAACCGGTAGGCGAGGCCGTAGAGGTACTCCATCCCCACCGCCGTCTCCTCGTAGGGGCGCAGCCCCTCGGGCCACTGGGCGTCGCGATCGAGGGAGGGGATCCGCTCGCCCGCCGCCACCATCCCGGTGTAGCGGAAGTGCGAGGCGCCCTCGGCGACGTAGCGCGGCGCGGCGATGTGCCCGCGGAAGATCCCCCGCGAAACGTTGGCGAGAAGGAACAGGGCGACGAGGACGAGGATGTATGTTCTCCGGTTCACCGATCGCTCCCCTGGTACGGGCCGGCGCGGGGCGGGGCGGCGACGCGACGGGCAACCCGTCCCGGGCCGGCGCCGCGGGGCCGGCCGCTCCCCGAATCGTATTGCCGCGGTCGCCCCATTCTGCCATACTCGCGCCATCGGGCTCAAGACAGTTGCCGTCTCGACGGCGATCCGCAAGCAGGGGAGGTCTCCATGCGCGCCACGGCATACGTCCTGATCAGCATCGCGGCCGGCGCGGCACGCGCCGTCTACGGCACCCTGACGAAGATGGACCCCGTCCAGAAGGTCGATGCCGTCTCCGGTCCCTACGACATGATCGCGATCGTCGACGGCCCCACCTTCAACGACATCGGCCGGTTCGTCCTGGAGGAGATCCAGGCGATCCCCGGCATCATCGACACGATCACCTGCAACGTGATCTTCCTCGAGAACTAGCGGACGGAGCGGCGACGGTGTCCCGGCGAAGCGGCGTCATCCTCCTCGTCTCGGCGGCCGTCCTGCTCGTCGCGGGACTGCTCCTCTACCGGTACATCCCCGACGACGCCTTCATCACCCTGCGCTACGCGCGCAACGTGGCGAGCGGCGCGGGGTTCGTCTTCAACGAGGGCGAGCGCGTCGAGGGCTACACCAATTTCCTCTGGCTCCTCCTGCTCGCCGCGGCCGGCCGTCTCGGCCTGCCGCTCGTGGGCGCGGCCCGCGCCCTCTCGCTCCTCTGCGCCGTCGGCACGCTCGCCCTGACCGCGAAAATCGCCGCGGCGCGCGCGGTGCGGCGGGCGGCCGGGGCGGGCGGCGGCCCCGCAGGGAACGGCGCGTGGCCGGCCGCCGCCGCGCCGGTCCTCCTCCTCGCCGCCGCGCCGACGACGGCCGTCTGGGCCCTCTCGGGAACGGAGATCCCCCTCTTCACGCTCCTCCTGATGGCCGGCGTCCTCCAGATCGAACGCGGGGCGCAGGCCTGGCGCGTCATGCTCCCCCTCGGCGTCCTCGGTCTCGTTCGCCCCGACGGCCTCCTCTTCTTCGCCGCGGCCGGGCTGCTCCTCCTCGTCCGGGGCAACGGCCGGCCGGACGAGCGGGCCTGCGCCGGGCCGGTCGCCCGGGGCGAGGTCGTTCTCGCCGGGCTCGTCGTTCTGCTCGTTGTCTTCGCGCCCTATCTTCTCTGGAAACAACGCTACTTCGGCGAGCTCCTCCCCAACACCTGGTACGCCAAGACGGGGCCGCCCGGCCTGCTGCTCGCCAACGGCGCGCGCTACCTCCGCGGCTTCCTCTTCGCGTACGGCTGGCTTCTCCCCGCCGGCCTCCTTCTCGGCGGCGAGCGACTGGTCCGCGAGTCGCGGGGCCTTCTCCTTCTCGTCTTCGCGCACTGGGGAGCGGTGGCCGCGCTCGGCGGCGACTGGATGCCCCACTTCCGCCTCCTCTACGCCACCGTGCCCCTCGCGGCGATCCTCTTCGCCGAGGGGCTCTTCCTGCGGACGGCCCCCTGGCGGAGCGCCGCGGCTGCCCCGCGGAACGGCGAGGCGCCGCCGGTCGTCGGCGAGCGCCGGCGCGCCCCCGACCCCGCGCCGATCCTCCTCGCCCTCGCCGCCTCGCTCCTCATGGTTTACGCCGGGGCCACCTGGGAGCGGTTCCGGACCGAGCGGCTCGTCGTGACGAACTTCGGCCACGTCGGCGTCCGCCTCGCCGAGGCCCTCCCCCCGACCGCCCGGATCGCCTGCGGCTCGACCGGGGCGATCGGCTGGTTTAGCCGCCTGCCGATCGTCGACCTCCTCGGCCTCACCGAGCCGGCGATCGCCCGCGAGGGACGCATCGTGTCGACGCAGCCGGGGCACATGAAGGCGAACGGCCGTTACGTGATCGGCCGCCGCCCCGACCTGCTCCTCCTCGGCAACGTCTGGATCCACAGGGGACACCGGCCGGAACGCGATCTCCCCCTGAAAATCCAGGAGCGTGACATCGCCGAACAGCCGGACTTCGCCCGTCTCTACGTCTACGACGAGATGCCGGTCGGCGGCGGCTTCTTCCTCTCCTTCTATCGTCTGCGGGAAGACGCCCGCTGATCAGGCGCCGGCCGGGTCCGGGGCAGCGGACGCGGGTCGCCGCCACGCGGCGAGCGCGATCGTTGGCAGGGCGAGGGCGATCCAAAAGGTGATCTCGAAGGCCACCGGCAAAAACATCGCGTTGAAGAGGACGGCAAGCTGCTGCACGAGGAGCATCCGCCCGAGGAGCCTGCCGTCGGCGTCGGCCTCGCGCGCGAGGCGCCGCGCGGCGCGCAGGTTGCAGACGACGATGGCGACGAGCAGCCCGAGGGCGGGGAGGCCGCACTCGGCGAAGACCTGGAGGGGCGCGTTGTGCACGACGAGCCCGAAGGGGACGTAGCGGGAGGCGTGGAGGATGAAGTTGTCGATCCCCACGCCGAAGAGGGGATTCCGCAGGCCGAGGGCGATCGCCGTCTTCATCGTCATGATCCGGCTCGCCACGGCGAAATCCTCGTCGAGATGCGTGAAGGCCTCGACGAGTGACGTGATCCGGCTCCAGTAGACGGCCGGGGCGAGGATCGCCGCCGCGGCGACGAGCGTCACGCCGGCCGCGGCGACCCACCGGTTGCGCCGCTCGACGACGACCAGGCAGAACGCGAGGAAGACGAGCGAGACGAAGCCGCCGCGCGAGAAGGACAGGGCGATCGCCAGGACGCTTCCCGCGACGAGCAGGACGAAGAGGGGCCGCGCGAACCACGGCCGCCGGTACCGCACCGCGAGGAAGATCAGGAGCGGGATCGTGAAGATCTGCAGCATGGCGAACTCGTTCGGCTCGAGCGCGAAGCCCTCGTACCGGAAGACCCCCTCGGTCCAGAGGAGCGACGTGGTCTGGTACTCGGTGGGCGGTGCGACGACCAGGGGCAGGAAATTGTTGATCGCGACCCCCGCGACGAGGACGAGCAGGAAGTCGAGAAACTCCTCTCGCGTCCTGGTGAACTGGGCGACGATGGCGACGTTGAGGAGGACCTTGGCGAACCGCCCGAAGCGGTCGAGCGCCGGTGCGATCTCGCGCGCGACGGCGAGCGACTGGAAGACGGTGACGAGAAAGGCCGCGGCGAGGGCCGTGAAAAGCGCGTCGTGCACGACGATCCTGCGGCCGCGAACCATCGAGAGGACGAAGGCGGCGAGCAGGAAGGCCAGGACGAGACGGAAGACGCGGATCGAGAAGAAGATGTCGATGTTGGAAAAGAGGATGACGACGAGGATCGCGAAGATCCACCGCGGGCGGTCGACGAGGGCGGCCGCCGCGGGAAAGGCGAGCGCGGCGAGCACGGCGAGCCGGACGAGCCCGGCGGGGAGGAGGAGCCACGCGGCGACGGCCACGGCGAGGGCCGCCGCCGCCCACAGGAGGAGGCGCCCCCTGCGCACCGGGCCGTCAGGTGCCGGCGCGTTCACGACGCCGCCCCCGCGCGTCGCCGCTCGGCCGCGAGGAGGAAGAAACACGCCCAGAAGAGCGCGGCGGCGGTGGAGACGAGAACGATCTGCTTGCGCCGCGGCCAGACGCGCTTCTCGGGAACCATCGGCGGATCGATCATCCGCAATACGCTCCCGCGGTTGTGCTCGTTGTATCGCGTCTCGGCGAGCCGGAGCTGCAGGTAGGCCATGGCGAACTCCTCGACGCGCCGCCCGGCGATCATGTGCAGGTAGCGGGCCCCGAGCGCCGGCATCTCGGCGAGCGGCGGGAAGAGCGCGTCCTCCCTCCCCCCCCGCTTCATCGCGTCGATCTCCCCGCGGAGGGCGTCGATCTGCATCCCGATGCGGGACAACTGCGGGTTGTCGCCGCGCAGCGTCGTCTCGAGGAAACGTCTCTCCACCTCGAGGGCGTCGAGCCGCGCGGTGAGAAGCGCCCCCGCCTCGACCATCGCCCGCGCCTGCGCCTCGAGACCCCAGATGCGGTTCTCCGCCATGAAACTGCCGATCGCCGAGTCTGCCCGGGCGATCCGCCGCTCGCGCCGCGCGATCTCCTCCTCGAGAAACCGCCGCTCGCCCGCCGCGCCGCCGACGGCCATCTCGACGAGGAAGGAATCGACCAGTTCCACGTAGGCGCCGGCCATCGAGGCCGCGACGGCCGCCTCGCGGTCCTCCACGCCGACGACGATGACCCCCTCGTCGGTCACCGTCACCGAGGTGCGCTCGCGGAGACCGCGCCGCACCTCCTCGACGCCGTCGGCGCGGTACCGCCCGGCGAGGCCGAAGCGCGCGTCCATGAGGGCCGCGACCGGACGGCTCCGCATGACGACGTCGACGACCGAGTTGCGCCGCACGCGCACGATCGAGCGGTAGGCGTCGCCGAAGGAGCCGAACTTCGTGAAGAAATCCGCCGTGCCGGCGAGATCGCGCTCGACGCCGGCGGGCACGAAGGAGACGGTGGCCACGTAGCGCGACGGGATGACGAGCGAGACGGCCGCCGAGAGCACGAAGGCGCCGGCGGCGACGGCGATGAGCAGCCGCTTCCGGCCGAGGATGATCATGATCAGCGAGGGCATGTCCTTCTATCCCCTTGTCGTGGCTGTAATTCTCTCGCAAGCGGGACTGTAGCACCGCCGCGCGGCGCGGGCAAGGCCCTTTTGGGCGGCGCGGCCCGATCCCCTACCGCCGCTCGATCCGCTGGAGGGTCTCGGCGAGGCTCTCGTCGCCGGGCGCGATCTCGAGTCCGGCCTTGAGCCAGGCGATCGCCCCGTCGACGTCCCCCTCCGACCAGGCGAGCCGGGAGAGGAGCTTGCAGGCGACGACGCGCTCGCGCGTCCGCGGGCTCTCCCACGCGTGGAGATAGAGCGCCCGCGCGTCGGCGGCCCGCCCCGCCTCCTCGAGCAGGTTGCCGTACTCGAGGGCGAGGTTGGGGAAATCGGGGCGCTCGGCGAAGGCCGCCGCGTAGAGGAGCGCAGCTTCCTTCTTTTGCCCGGCGCGCGAGAGGACGCGCGCGTAGTTGATCCGCGTCATCACGCCGGGGTTCAGCTCGAAGGCCGTCCGGAAGGCCTCCTCCGCCTCGGCCGTCTCGCCCCGCTGCATGTGGTGATTGCCGAGGAAGGTGTACGAGGCGCTCGGATCGACGCGCACGTTGTCCCGCGTGGAGACGAGGAGGAAAAGGGCCGCCAGCGCCGCCGCACCAACCGCGAGGCGCCGCGGGTCGCGTGCGGCGATCTGTTTGGCGAACCACACGACGGCCGCCGCGGCGATCGCGATGAAGACCGGCACGGCGGGAAGGCGATAGCGCGTGTTGACGAAGAAGGGAAGGATCGAGCCGAGGGCCGCCACGGTGAAGAGCCACGCGATCCACCGCCCACGCCGCCGGCGCACCACCCAGAGCCCGAAAAGGCAGAAGGGGGAGATGACGGTGAAGGTGACGGCGGCCGCCCCGAGGACGGAACAGTGCCGCCGGTAGATGCGCACATCGAGGATGTCGGGGATCTCCTCGCCGGACCAGTAGACGAGCGCCTTGCGGCCGAGGAGGCGGAGCCAGCCGGCCG